>JAHEZB010000145.1 GCA_023251285.1 Chitinophagaceae bacterium
TGCCTGCGCAGCTACTTTCGTAAATCGTCCTCCTTCTGTTGCTAAATTTACGGTAGCGGGAAGATCGGGAATTGCTTCTGAAAGATCTTTTTCTATTTGTGTATATACGTCTTCCGGCTTGGCTTGAGTAACATTATAAATGTCACTGGCAGCCAGTGGCTCCAGGATTAACGGGATGTTTTTAAACATCCTCACCAGGTTAAAATAATAAGTTGCACGTAATGCCTTAGCTTCTGCAGTGAACCTTGCTTTTTCAGCTGCATCCATCGTTGTTCCAGGTAGTTTGTTCAATAAAATATTCGCCCGGAAAACCCCTTGATAATGGTCGCCCCAAAAACTTGCAGGCATGATATTCGCATTCAACGTATAATTTGAAAATCCCTGAATACCGGCACCATCAGTAGCGCCACCACCACCTGCGTAGTTGTCATCAGAACCCGCGTTCATCATGGTGATCATGTTTTCAAATCCGCCTGCATTTTTGCGCAAGACATCATAGACTGCTACAAGACCGGAATATGCCTGGTCCCGGTTTGTGTAGTAATTTTGAGTAAGAAATTGTCCCTTTGGTTGGATCGTGATAAAATCCTTTGAGCATGATGCGAGCATAACCAGAGTTATGGTTGCAAGTATTGCTATATTAATTCGACTTTGTTTCATATATAATAAGATTAGAAAGGTTAAAATGAAAGTTGAATTCCACCAATAAATGTGCGTGCCTGTGGATATTGTCCTTTATCGATACCAAATACACCACCGCCGACTTCAGGATCATAACCAGTGTATTTTGTCAGTGTGAACAGGTTTTCACCGGTTACATATACTCTTAATCTGGAAACTCCTATATGACGAAACAACCTGTTTGGCAATGTATATCCTAATTGAACTACTTTAAAACGAAGATAATCGCCGTTTTCAAGATAGAAATCAGACATTTTACTGAAATTACCATTCGGATCTGAATCAGTCAGACGTGGGAACGTGTTAGAAGTGCCTTCACCAGTCCAGCGGCTTAATGCTTTAGTGGAATAATTGGAAGTTAAAATATCCAACCTGCGTAATCCCTGGAAGATTTTGTTTCCTGCTACACCTTGTGCAAAAGCCATTAAATCAAAATCTTTATATTGTAAATTAATCGTGAAACCAAAAGTATATTTTGGAACACTGGTTCCTAGGAAAGTTTTATCCAGGTCGCCGTCTGTAATGGTTCCATCTCCATTCAGATCTGCCCATTTGAAATCACCAGGACGTGCATTTGGCTGTATTGGAGTTCCGTTTTTATTTTTGTAATCAAGGATCTGTTGTTCGTTTTGGAAAATTCCAAGAGTTTTATAGCCCCAAAAGCTATTGAACGGTTGTCCAACCTGTATCCGGGTAACGGTCCCCATGGATTGGAAACCTGCGCCTCCGCCGATAAAATTAGTATCTGCGGATACATAAGTTACCGCATTTTTAATGTAGGAGCCATTGGCATTAACCGACAAATTAAACTGCCCGAATCTTTTGTTGAATCCGAGTTCTAATTCAACGCCGGTATTCTTCATATCTGCCACATTATCCCAAGGGTTTGATGAAACACCCACATATCCCGGAATTTTAACCTGGCGCAGAATTCCCGTTGTTTTTTTATTGAACCAATCGAAGGTTACCGTAAAATGGTCAAGCACTCTTGCATCAAAACCAACATTTGTGGAAGCGGTTTGTTCCCAATGAAGATTTGGATTATCCAAAGTTTCGGGTGCGTATCCTGTAGTTACGACACCAGAATTTCCGATCGGGTAATTATATCCGCCAACTATCCTGGCGAGGTATTGAAAATCGCCACTGTTATCATTTCCTACTACTCCATAACCACCTCTGATCTTAAGCGAATTAACAATGTTATTCATCCTCCAGAATTTCTCATTGTGTACGTTCCATCCGGCAGAGAAGGAAGGGAAAATACCATATTTTTTATTTGCGCCAAAGCGAGTGGAACCATCGCGACGAATAATTCCGGTCAACAGATACTTATCTTCAAAAGAATAATTTAATCTGCTGAATAATGAATAAATTTTATGCTCTATGAAGTCGCCGGCGTATCCATCCCTGTTTGCAAGGCCCACATCAAATCTGAAAGAAGCATCTGTGTAATAACTGATGGGAAGATTATAAAATGTCATCCCAACATTTCCGCCTATATTATCGACATAACTACCCTGACCTAATAATACAGTAAAATTATGTTCGCCTATACTTTTATTATAGGTAATGGTATTTTCAATATTCCAGTTGAATGATTTGTTTTCACCTTTATTATAGCTGTTCTTGTTTGTAGATACTGAAGAACTCAATAAATATAATGGGGTAAAGCCAAGATTGCCCCAATAGGCTTTTTTAGCGCCAACCGATGAACGTAATGTCAAACCTTTAACCGGTGTTGCTTCCAGATACGCGTTACCGACGATATCATCCGACCAGCCATAGCCACCTAATCTTGTTTGCATATAAGCCACTGGATTGGTCATCTCCTGGCC
The DNA here is from genome assembly GCA_023251285.1 of Chitinophagaceae bacterium. Classification (GTDB taxonomy): domain Bacteria; phylum Bacteroidota; class Bacteroidia; order Chitinophagales; family Chitinophagaceae; genus Ginsengibacter. Next base: position 2,517 of record JAHEZB010000145.1, read on the forward strand.
TACATAATTGGAAATACCATAAGGATTGCCATTTGCATCTTTTATAATGTTTGGATTCTCATAAATTACCGCATTAGGTTGAGAAGCAACATCTGTTACCACTAACGGAGTAATTGGATCAAGATTGATAGCAGAGCTTAACGGGCCACCAAATTCACTATTGGTATTGCCAAGGCCCATACTTTTTTGACGCGTATATCCTAAAGTTTGTCCAAAAGTGAAAATTTTCGATATTTTATGTTTTGAATTCAGACGGATATTGATTTTGTCATACTTGGAAATTTCGGTTGATACTATCCCTGCCTTATCTTCAATTCCTGCTGAAAAATAAAAGGTGGATTTTTCATTACCACCACTCATGCTTACTTCATGTGAATAACTGGGTGCATTATAGTTGAAAATGGCGTTTTGCCAGTCAGTTCCTTTGCCTAAAGAACTAATATCTGTGAAAGGAATGTCCTTGCCGGCAGCAGCTGCACTTTCATTTCTTAAAGTCGCATATTCGCTAGCATTTAGAAGATTTAGTACTTTGGCCGGTGCAGAAGAACCGTAGTAACCGTTATACGTTACGACGGTTTTTCCTGCTTTTCCTTTTTTGGTAGTTACCAATATTACACCTCCTGCTGCCCGTGTACCATAGATAGCCGCGGAAGCAGCATCTTTCAATACTTCTATAGATTCAATATCAGACTGATTCAGATAGCCAATACCACCTGCATCTACCACTACTCCGTCAACTACCCACAAAGGGTTATTATTATTAAAAGTAGTAACGCCACGGATCTGGATAGTAGAAGCAGAGCCAGGTTGCCCCGAATTCTGCATAATTGTAACGCCGGAAACACGTCCCTGTAAAGATTGTTCTATCCGGCCATTCGGGATATTTTCCAGGTCCGATGCCTTTACACTGGAAATTGCACCGGTAACATTCGATTTTTTTTGCGAGCCGTAGCCTACAACTACCACTTCATCAAGATGGGCAGTTGTCCTTGTCATTGATACGGCAATGTTGTTTCCATTTATAGGAACATCTTTAGTTGCAAAGCCTGTCGAGCTAACCGTTAATGCTGTTGCGCTTTCTGGTACAGAAAGGCTAAACTCGCCGTTAACTCCGGTGGAAGTTCCCAGGTTGGTACCTTTTACAATTACCGAAGCCGCCAGGATGGGGGCGCCGTTCTCATCGCTTACTTTTCCTGTAATCGTTTTGTTTTGCGCCGATGCGCTATAACTTAAAAACAAAATACCAAAGAGGAAAGCAAGTCGTTGCAGATTTTTTTTCATACGCAGATTTTTTTTAATTTAGGGAGTGTCGTTTTTTTTAACAAAACAAATATAAGGTACATTCGTGTGACAGAATCAAAAATGAATACATCACTGATACTACACCTTTCAAATTTTATAGCTAACTAAATTTATCGCAACTACATCATTACTACATCAAAAGAGTTATTATCTTTATTCTATGAGAATTACCTGCTTTTTCGTAATTATTATGTCTGCCGTCTCAAATGTTTCATTTGCTCAAAACACATTAGGACTTCCACAAATCATAAATTATAATAAAGACGATTATCATGGTGGTAGCCAGACTTGGGATATAGGCCAGGATCCCAGCGGCAAAATGTATTTTGCAAATAATGAAGGATTGCTTTCATTCGATGGCAATTATTGGAAAATATATCCGCTTCCTAATAAAACCATTGTGCGTTCGCTTTCTATCGATGCTGATGGCCGTATTTATGTAGGAGGCCAGAACGAAATTGGCTTTTTCTCGCCAAATGCGAAAGGGGTTTTGCAGTACACAAACCTGAATTCAAAAATCCCAAAACAATACGGCCAGTTTGCAGATGTCTGGCATATCGTTATTTTCAAAGAAGCGGTATTTTTTCAAACATCGGATAAAATATTTCTTTACCAGAATAATGTAATAAAAGTCTTTCCTGCTAAATCTGAGTGGCAATTTATTGGACAATCTGCCGGAAGATTGTTTGCGTTTGAAAGAGGAAATCAATTTATGGAATACCGGAATAATGAATGGCAGCGCTTATCCAGTCACCTGCCAGCGAAATATCCGTCCATCTCAAAAATCGTTCAGATCAGCAATGATAGTTTGTTGGTGATAACCAATAACGATGGATTCTTTTGCCTGTTCCGCGATTCTTTATTTCGGTACAATATTCACCCGAATACCACTGCTATCCGCCAGATATACACTTCTTTGAAAATTAATCCTGATGAAATCGTGCTCGGCACTACATCATCAGGATGTTTGTTCATGGATTTCAAAGGAAATATTATTCAAAAAATTTCAAACACGGAAGGTCTTCAAAATAGCAATGTACTCAGTGTTTTTTTAGATAAGGACGGTAATTTATGGACTGGATTAAATAACGGCATCAGCTTTATCGCTTATAATTCAGCTATTAAGTACATAAAGCCGGACAAAACGAATGAACTATCGGGCTATTCTTCAGTTATCTTTAATAACGACCTATACATCGGTACGTCTAACGGAGCATATTATGCTCCGCTGGTTAATTCCAATAAAGACTACAGCTTTTCGAAAAGCAATTTCAGGTTTATTAAAAACAGCGAAGGACAGGTTTGGAAATTGCAGGAAATAAACGGCCATATTTTACTCGGGCACAACGATGGGACGTTTGTTATTGAAAATGGTGTTTGTATTCCTGTATCACAGGGTACCGGAAGTTGGCTTTTTGAACCAATGACGTCCGTCCTGCCCGCTAAAAATATACTGGTTGGTGCATATACCGGTTTGAAAATGTTGGAATACGATGGTTCCCGGTTTTCAGATCGGGGGAATATAAACGGGTTATACGAATCATTCCGGTATCTGGCGATAGATAATGATAATTCTGTTTGGGCATCTCATCCGTATCGTGGCGTGTATAAAATCAGGCTGTCCGATGACCGAAAAAATTTTACGTACCAGCTTTATGCACAAAACGATGGTTTGCCGGGTACTTTGGAAAATTATGTTTTTCAAATCAAAAACAAAGTCGTTTTTGCTACGCCAAAAGGAATTTATGAATACAATGCTGCTACCAATTCTTTTTCTCCGTCTTCTTTTCTCGCTCCTATTTTTCATGATATGGAAATCCGGTATTTGAAAGAAGATAATGAAGGTGATATTTGGTTTTGCAGCGGTAAAAAAATAGGTGTGGTGACCTTCAGCAAGAATTCACACAAAACATTTAAAATAACTTATTTCCCTGAATTAACAGGGCAAATATTGTCAGGATTTGAAAACATTTATCCATATAACAAAGAAAATATTTTCATCTCATCCGAAAGGGGAGTGATTCATTTGAATTATGTGAAATATGCTGCTAATGAATTCCAGTTAAAGGTATTGCTGGGAAATGTGATTGCAATTGGCAAAACGGACAGTTTGATTTTTGGCGGATATTATAATCAAAATCCAAAAAACATTTTCGTCCAAAAAGATAAAGATATTTATCACTTACCCAAAAAATACAACTCATTTCATTTTGAGTACAGTTCACCCAATTATGGACTGCAAAAAAATATCGAATACAGTTACCAGCTAAAAGGATATGATTATAAATGGAGCGACTGGTCGCCAAAAACGGAAAAAGATTATACCAATCTGCCGGAAGGGAAGTATACTTTTTTTGTAAAAGCACATGATAATCTGGGCCATGAATCAGAAGTGATTGCCTATTCCTT
>JAHEZB010000146.1:0-3490 GCA_023251285.1 Chitinophagaceae bacterium
AAAATAAACGCCTCATGATTTGCAGTCCGTATAAAAATGTTACAATATTATTTCTTTAAAAAAAATTTTAAATCATTTTAGCGCGTTCCATCCCTGGGCAGTAAGCGGATACTTATTCCCACCCTTGGTGATGATGATCGAACCATCTTCCTTGTCAGTAATATGCCCTACAATACTGACGTCGGTGTTCATAGAGATGGCATCATAATCTTTTTGATTGATAGTAAAAAGCAATTCATAATCCTCGCCGCCACTCAAGGCACAGGCAGTTGGATCCAGCTCGAGCTTGTACGCAAATTGCCGCGCCATGTCATTTACCGGAATTTTTTCTTCATACAAAACGCAACCCACATCGCTTCTTTTACAAATATGCAAAAGCTCACTGCTTAAACCATCGCTGATGTCAATCATTGCTGTTGGCAGAATTTGTTTTTCCGCAAAAAAATCAATGATGTCCCTTCTTGCTTCAGGCTTCAAAAGCCTTCCCACAATATAATCCTGGTTTTCAAGATCAGGCTGAACGCCTTTTGTTTCCAAAAAAACTTTTTTCTCTCTTTCCAGTAAAGTTAATCCAAGAAAAGCTCCTCCCAGATCACCGCTTACACAAACCAGGTCACCTTTCTTTGCTCCGCTTCTTGTTACATATTTATCTGGAGCTACTTCTCCAAGCGCTGTCACACAAATGATAAATCCCTTTTGCGAAGAAGTAGTGTCCCCGCCTACAAGATCTACATTATATTTGTCGCAAGCAGCATAAACGCCATCGTAAAACTCGCTGAGCGCTTCTACACTAAAACGATTGCTGAATGCAATACTCATTGTTATTTGTGTTGGCGAAGCATTCATGGCATACACATCACTGAGGTTCACGATCACACTTTTATAACCTAAATGTTTTAGCGGATTGTACATCAGGTCAAAATGAATTCCTTCAACCAACATGTCGGTAGTAACAACCGTTTGTTTTCCAAAATAATCCATCACCGCTGCGTCATCACCGACGGTTACAATCGTAGAAGCATTTCTGATTTCGTTATTCTTCGTAAGATGATCGATAAGGCCGAACTCACCGAGCGTAGAAACTTCTGTTCTTTCAGGATCCATTTCGATTTTTTATTTTTTGATAAATAGATCACAAAGTTAATTCCAAATTGCGGAAGGTTTGGAATTGTATTTTTCCTAAACAAATATGAGGGATCAGCAAAGAAAGAAATAAGCAGAATTAATGTTTTGTAAATTCAGAAAGCCCTGCAAGCTTTTTACAATGAGGGTTAAATTATTAGGTTGAAAAAAAATCTTTTTTTGATTTTGCTATGAAAAAAGGCCTCATGCTTTTGCATGAAGCCTATCAACTAAACTTCCACAACTATCTTTCAGATGTACATAATGAAAGTGTAATTATCAGCAATCTTCTGTTCACAATTCGGAATTAAAGCGGTCTTTCTGTTTAGATTTTCAATTTTTTTGTTGATTTCTTCTTTTGCTTTATTTAATGAATCTCTCATATGGTTCACTTCTTTTTCGCGGGCTTGTTTCATAGAATCCACTGCTGCCTGCATGTTTTGAATTTGCTTTTCCTGTGCATTTTTCAAAGAATCTATTTTTTGATTTTTGTCATAACGGTACGTCCCGCCTTGATCACTTGCCGGTGGAGACGTTTGATTATTATTATCAGAATTATTGTTCCAATCATCATCCCTTCCATCAGACCGGTTTCCATCCAATGTATAGAGACCATCTTGCTTCATGATATATTTTACACCATAATTGTAATCATAGTCGTGGTCGTTATCATTATTATAATAATACCAATCCGGATCCTGCGTAAAAAACCGATACCTGACACGGTTGCCGTATCCAAAATTTTTGTCGATTTTAATGTAGTGACCAACCGGAACTGCGATGGTTGCTTCCACATACTGATTACGAAATTTATCGGTTGTATTCACAGTGATTGCACGGTCTAACATCAGTAACGAATCATTTTGCTGTGCATTGAAACTAATAAGCGAAACAAGTGTATCTGCAAATCTGCGGCTTCGGCCATTGGACATTTTAATAATACTCAGTTGAAAACTATCTGTGGGAGATTTGGTAATTTTTATTCTAACATTTCCGATGAAAGCCGTGTCATCTGTAGAACCAAAAGTCCCAAACGGTTCGAGATTAAACCAGCCGATCCGTCTGTAATTCAGATTTTGAAAAGGAACTACTTCCAGGCTTTTTACCGCAGGATTTGTTAAAGGAATTTGCTGTTCATTCAATGAGCTGATACTTCTAAAATCACGGCCAACGGAGGTTATCAGAGATACAAAACAAACAATTCCGAGGATCCAAAGGGCTACGAACGAATAACGCATTAATTTATTGGCTGTTTTTACCCTTGCAAATCTTCTGATGATAAAAGTGATGATACCGATAACCGGAACGGCAATAAAGAAAATTAAGGTTCCCCAGGCGAGAATAGTTTGCCAGCCGTCGTTTAAAACAAAATTCTTTAAAGGGAATAACCCAATCGCAACAACCGCTATTGCAAACAAAGCAACGATGATTGCGGATGCGATACAACCGAGAATAAAATACATAAATATTTTAAATAGGGTTGTGATGATCTTTCCAAGGATTCCACTAGAACGACGTGCCGCATAATGAACTTCCTTTCCAAAATCTGCCCCTTTTTCTTTAGCCAAATTTCCGGCTTCAGCACCCATTTTTCCCATTCTTTCACCTACATCCTGGCCCATTTTTCCTACTCTTACACCCACTTCCTTCATTTCTTTCAGAACGGAATTTTTAATAGAATTCAAATCCACTTTTTCGCCTTTCATTTCCAGTTTTTCTGATGTCGTATTTGCTTCCGGAATGACTAACCACAGAATGATATAAATAATGAAACTGCCTGGACTAAAAGAAAAGCTTAAAAAATTGGGAAAAGTAAGCGGACCAAAGTGTCCCCATCTGAAAAAGAAAGAGATAAAGGGAATTAAAAAGATAAACCTGGGCAACCATGGATTCACATCAAAATAGGTTCCTATTCCGCTGCACACTCCGCCAATAATTTTTCCATCAGGATTCCGATATAATCTTTTGCGTACGCCATTCTCAAGCATGTTGCTTCCCGGCACAAAGATCCACAAGATGATGTAAGCAAGAACTCCGATTCCGGAAACAAGAAATAAAATTCTGACGATTACGGGGTCTATTCCAAAATAAGCGGCGATACCACTACACACACCACCAAGAATTTTATTGTTTTCATCACGGTAAAGGCGTTTGCCTTTCCAGCTCCAGTCGCCCTGGAAAAAGTTTTCGCTTTTCCTGGCATTATCAGCACCGGGCGTTTTATCGCTGTCATTATCGCCTTTATCTGCTTCTTCAAAATCTGCAGGACGCCCCATGTTTTTAATAATTGCATTTACATCATCATCTGTAATACAGGTGCTGCCCGCTTTTAATCTTTCCTGAAACAATTCACTGATGCGACTTTCGA
>JAHEZB010000146.1:3500-6226 GCA_023251285.1 Chitinophagaceae bacterium
GTCGTTGATGATCTCATCTCTTCCTTCTTCATTGGCAAAATAATGGCGCAGGCTTTCGATATATTGTTGCAGCAATTCATAAGAACTTTCTTCAATCGGCACTATCGTACCCTGAAAATTTATATTAATTACCTTTTTCATTTTAAATGTAGTTTATTGGTTGTTAAGTTGATTTTATGGTTATTTATTTTTGCCGGTTATTGTTTCCACCGCGCCTGCCAGTTCCAGCCATGTTGCTTCCAGCTCTTCATAAAATTTTGCTCCTTTTTCTGTAAGAGAAAAATATTTGCGTGGCGGGCCGCTGTTGCTTTCTACCCAGCGATATGTGAGAAATTCGGCATTTTTTAATCTTGTGAGCAAAGGATACAGTGTTCCTTCCAGGATATTCAGGTTGGCCGATTTCATAATGTCAATTATATCACTCGGGTATGCTTCACCGAGCTTGATGATCGACAAAATGCAAAACTCCAAAACTCCTTTTCGCATCTGGCTTGCTGTGTTATCAATATTCATTGTAATTGGTTTTTTTAGTCTTTTTCAGATTCGCAAGACAAAGATAATACATTTAATAATACTATGCAATACATACTACCTGCTTTTTTAAGGTAGCACTTACATTAATTCATTAAAATCTAGTACTGGCAAGGATTTGATAGATTGTGGCCTTTAAAAAGAAAATTAAAATATTTTTACGAAGGGGAAATAAAATGGATAAATGGTAGAATTTTCGTTGGCATGAACGCATACTTTTACTTCAAACCGGAGAAATGTTTTAGGATAAACTCAATCATTTTTTTTACTTTAAAAGAACGGAACCCTGTCTTTGAAAATAAATATCTTTGATTTCTCCTTTCATTATAAATTTTATCAAAGCGCAAGCCATTAAAAGCGATTGAGGATTTAATAAAAGGATATTTATTTCGAACTTGTGCAAGAATTTAATGAATATTTGAACACAAGAATGTTAGGAACTTATGCAAAGCTTCATCTCCATCCTTCGAGGAATCAATGTTAGCGGTCAAAAGAAAATTCTAATGGCGGATTTAAAAGTGCTTTATGAGGATTTGAAATTCAAAGATGTAAAAACGTATATTCAAAGCGGCAATGTTATTTTTAAAAGCGCTGAAAAATCTTCTAATGCAGGATTGGCAAAAAGAATTGAAGAAGCAATTTTTAAGAAATACAGTTTTGATGTCCCGGTGATTATAAGAAGTGAAGATGAAATGAAACAAATTATTTCTGAAAATCCATTTCTGAAAGGAAAAAATATAGACGAAAAAAAACTCCATATTACTTTTCTTTCAGAAATTCCTTCTGAAGAAAATGCAATGAGCATTCAAAGTATGGATTTTTTTCCTGACAGGTTTATTATCCGGAATAAAGAAATTTATTTGTTAATACCCGGCAGTTATGGTGAAACAAAAATCTCGAATGCTTTTTTTGAAAAAAAATTAAAAATTAAAGCAACGACGCGAAACTGGAATACGGTAAATAAATTAACTGAAATGGCTTTTCAGCAAATAAACAAATAAGCGCAAAACGCTTTCCTTTACTTTTCAATCCATACAGAAACAGAACCGGCCGGTGCGAAGAAATTTCCCCAGCCGTCTTCATTGATTTCTACTTCCGAAGGATTTTTCCCCAGCAGATCGATAAATTTTTTTCCTGCGTACCGTTTGCCAATTTCCATATTTTTAAATCCTTCATCACCATTGGAAAGTAAAACGGCACACCCGCTGTGTTCATCGTCGCCTTCACGAGTCCACCCTATGCAATTAACATGATCAAAATAATCGCGCTGGTTTCCGTATGCATATTTGCTGCGTGCTTCCAAAAGTTTTTCTAATTCATCAACTTTAGCCAGCCATATTTCATATTCCTGGCCATCTCTGCCATTATCTTTATAGTGTGCGCCGTAAAGATCCGGATAAGAAACACATGGATACCCTTCTTCCCGCAGCAGGATAATAGAATAGGCAATCGGCTTGAACCATGCTTCTACGGGCGCTTCCAGCGCCTGCAGCGGTTGTGTATCATGATTATCTACAAGAGTAACTGCTTTCTCAGGCATCGCTTTTAACAAGGTCTCGTCGAGTATTTTGCGCATATCATATTCATTTCCCTTTTCAGAAGCATTATGAAAATTTTCCTGGAGAGAAGCATCAAAAAGGCTCATTTCGCCTTGTGTTTCTTCGATATATTTTAATAATAAATTGAGATATCCCGGAGCCCAATATTCTCCCACTGCAAAGATTTCTTTTCCGGTACTTTCACGCAATTCCCTTAACCAGTCAACATAAAAAGCTGGAGTAATGTGCTTTACTGCATCCAGGCGTACGGAATCAAAGTTTCTTTGATACCAATACCATTTTGCCCAACTGATCAGCTCTTTACGAACTGCCTCGTTTCGGAAGTCGATATCATCATACATCAGGAAATCGTAATTGCCTTTTTCATCGCTTACCATTTCCTCCCATGAATCTCCATAGCCATTCAATATCCGGAAAATGCCTGTTTCATCTAAATCCTTTGCATAATCAACACCTGAGAAACACATGAAATTCCATTCAAAAGCAGAATATTTTTGTGCTCTTCCAGGAAAAGTAAATTTGGTATATGCTTCAATTTCAAAAGGCGCAGAAATTACTTTTGTCCTGTTATCCGGATCAACTCTAACTACTTTTATTTTTTCCGTTTCATCAGCGCCGGATTTATGATTCAAAACA
>JAHEZB010000147.1 GCA_023251285.1 Chitinophagaceae bacterium
TCCTGAACCTTTGTTAATGCCTCGCACATCGCGCGTTCACTCATTTTGCGCCAATTCTCTCTTCCGGGCTGCGTTACATAATAAGAGAAACCATTAATCGCATATTCTACGTGCGTATTATCGCCTTTGCCAGGCGGAGCAAGCATTACTGCAATATTTACCAATCCCTTTTCTTCCATTGCTGCCATTTGCTTCATTGCCGATGTAAATGCAACAGAATCTTTGGCCGGCATCTGAGCCAGTAAATCTGCGATCCTGGTAGTTAAAGTACGCTGATCTTTATTCGCCTGTGCGATCGACGTTGATGCAAACATTGCGATCGTTAAGAATGTAAAAAGTATTTTCTTCATAATGATGTGCTTAACAGGATGTCTTTGTTTTTTTTAAATTGGTTTCATTTAGGCAAATAGGACAATTAGTTTTTATCGTATTGCTAAAAATAACGGCTAAGTCAGATCGTCCAGGGCTCACGAAGTGGCGGATAAATCAACCGGTTTGCACCTTCGTCTCCAATGAATTCCTGTTTTACCGGGTCAAATTTCAAAGAACGTCCCAGCCGCAATGCAACCAAACCCATATTTACAATTGTGCACGAACGGTATCCGTTTTGCTCATTCAAAGCAAATTTTTTACGCTCTTTTACTGCTTTTATAAAATCTGTTTCCTGTGGTTCGGGATCAGGAAACGCAGCCAGCTTCCTTTCCAGGTCAGGAATATCAGAACGGAAGCCCGGATACAATTTTCCCTTAGGTCCTTCTATGTAAGGCACTTCATCATTTCCATCTCCATCCAGCACGATCTTACATCCATCAGCATAAGTGTATGTAATCCGCCGCCAGGTTCCTACCGCATCCGGATGTTGTTGTGGAGCATCTATTTCTACCGATACCGGGCTTTCGTCATCTTTTCCAAGGAAATATTGAACCGGGTCAATATAATGTTGTCCCATATCACTGAGGCCACCGCCATCATAATCCCAATAACCACGAAAAGTTTGATGCACCCTGGCTGGATTGTAAGGTTTGTAAGGCGCCGGTCCGAGCCAGAATTTATAATCCAGTTCTGCAGGAACGGGCATCGGTTCAAGATTGGTTTTACCAACCCAATAAAATTTCCAGTCAAACCCGGTACGCCGGCCAATCGTAACTTTTAATGGCCATCCCAACAAACCACTATCGACCAGCTTTTTTATCGGTTTTACCGTTGTTCCCATTCCATAAAAAATATCCTGGAATCGAAACCAGGTATTTAAACGGAAAATGCGGCCATTTTGCTGCACTGCTTCTACCAGCCTTTTTCCTTCGCCAATGGTGTGCGTCATTGGTTTTTCGCAAAAAACATCTTTACCTGCCCGCGCTGCGTCGGCAGCAATAATTCCATGCCAGTGGGGCGGAGTAGCCACATGCACAATATCCACTTCAGGCAATTGAATCAGCTCGCGGTAATCACTAAAGGCTTTTATCTTTCTATCTTTCAGGATGTTTACTGCTTGTTGTAAATGATTTTTGTCCACATCACAAACAGCAACAACGCGGGTTCCGTTATAAGCTAAATGATTTCGTCCCATGCCGCCAACGCCGACGACAGCTTTGGTGATTTGATCACTCGGAGGAGTATAACCTCTTCCCAATACAAATCGCGGAACAATGGTAAAAGCTGTAACGGCAAGCGTGGAATTTTTTATAAAATCGCGCCTGGAAGTAGTAAGTTTTTCCTTCATTTTTTTGAGTAAGGGTTTTTAGCTGATTAACAATGTTATGACATTTTGCAGGAGCTACAAAATAATATCAGCAAAAACGGGATTGCTCTATATTCCATTATCTGGTATAAAAAAGAATCGGAAAATTTCGGTTCAAATTTTTGCAGAGAGGAGAAAAAACTTTTGAACGTGTTAAGGGGGAAAATGCAAACCTCAGTGCCTTAAACAGAAAAAATAATTGGATGGATCTCGCCCCTGTTGTCAATGAAATAAAGTTTGACTTTACCTGTTTCAGTGTATACCTGCTTCCTGTTTGAAGGCATCCTGCTCCCTACCATAGCCGTATCAAGTCCGGGATAAGTCCGGCATATCCCGGACTTATCCCGGACTTGTATAATCAAACCCCTATATGACTACGCCCAGATATATATCAGATCAATCTGCAGCAAAAAGCATTTTGCTGGCAGCGTTGTACCTCGGGAAGAAAAGAATGAAAAATATTACTGTGCAGTCAGCAGCAAGACGGTAGCATAAGCAGCAATTCCTTCTTCACGGCCAATAAAACCCATTTTCTCTGCCGTAGTTGCTTTGATAGAGACCTGGCTTTCATTTATAGAAAGAATATTCGCAATTACCTTTCGCATTTCGGTAATGTAAGGTTTTAATTTTGGCATTTCCAGGCAAACAGTTGAATCAATATTTCCTACAACGTATTCTGCTTCAGTAACGAGTTGAATCGTTTTTTGTAAAAGGATTTTACTGTCAATGTTTTTATAGCTTTCATCATTATCGGGAAAATGAAGACCAATGTCGCCCAATGAAAGCGCACCAAGCATCGCATCGCAAATGGCATGAAGCAATACATCGGCATCAGAATGGCCAAGGGCGCCTTTATGATGTGCTAATTTTATTCCACCAATCCACAGTTCCCGTCCAGCAACTAACTGGTGAAAATCGATACCAAAGCCCGTTCTGAAAGGAATTTTGTTTGAAGGTTGCATTTTCTGGATTAATGGTTATCGGTAATTGACTTATTTGTTTTATGATGAAATCGGATTTCGATGTATTTGTTGGTTTACTGAATAGTCAAAAGGTACATCTTATAAACATAAATTTGACAAGATTTCTTTGTTTGCTGTGTAATAAAAAACGCTCCTTACGGAGCGTTCAAATATACAATAAATTGAAAAGAGTTTTTTCTAAGTTTTACTGGTTTCCACCAACAGCCGCCGATTTATCCAGGTTAAACAAAATGCTGAAACGCAAAGTGTTTGACAAAGGATTGCGGTTTACGCCATTTCCTGATGGAATGAGATAAGAGAAATTTAATCCAAACATGTTATAGTTCAATCCTGCGCCTACGGTAAAATACTGACGGTCGCCCTTGGTTGGATTTTCGTAAAAGTATCCTGCACGGAGGGAGAATTGGTCGTTGTAAGTATATTCAGCGCCCGCAGAGATCTGGAATTCTTTCAATTCTTCACTAAAACCACCGGGAGCATCGCCGAAAGAACTGAACCAGCTTTCTACAACACCTTTACTATGATAACTTACAAGGCCGGCAGAATCGCCTAACGCCGGTGGTGTCGGAACCAATAATTTATTTACATCCAAGCCAAAAGTTATTTTATTGGTTTCATCAACTACATTTACATAAGCCACTCCTAATCCGAGGTTTGCCGGGATAAAATCTTTTTCAGAAGCATCATTTGTATAAGAGATCTTACTGCCTAAGTTTGAAATAGCCACGCCCCAGTTCAATCCGGAAACTGTTCCACCTGCCGAACCATCATTAAATAAAGAGAGATCACCGGCCACAGCGGTTCCGGTTTTATAAGTAGAGCCACTGGAAGACTGACCGCTCGCAAGATTAGAATTAATATATCTTAATGCGATTCCCAATCCCAGGCTTTCAGAAAGTTTGCGTGAATATCCAGCATCTACCGAAAATTCACGTGGACGATAGGTTTGCAGCGGTTGCCCGCTGGCATCAGTAAATTGAATATTTCCCAAACTAAAATACCGTACAGAACCGGAAATAGCCAGTTGATCAGCTATTTGTCCATAACCGGCTGCAGAAACGAGATAAACATCATTCAATCCGAGGGCACTCAACCAGGGAGTATAAGTCAGTGCAATAGCGGAATTGCTTTTTGCAAAAGGAATTTTAGCAAGGTTCCAGTAAATAGAATTTGCGTCAGGGATGGTCGCTACGCCTACATCACCCATCCCACCTGACCGTGCATCAGGAGAAATCCTCAAAAAAGGAACAGCGGTGGTTACCACATTTATGGGATTAGTCTGGGCATTCACAAAGGTTGCGGCACCTGTCAGCATCAAAAATGCCGTCAGTTTTAAAATGACTTTTTTCATGTATTTTTTTATGTTCTTATGAGGTAGAGTTCTCTTTATAACATGGGATTTGAAGATTGTAAAAATAATTTTTTTTCCTTAACCACCAATTAATTTTTAAATAATCGACTAATTTGAAAGCAGGATTAGTTGTGTTACTTGTATAGTTTTCTTTTAATTTATTTTACTTCACCTGAACGCTCCACCTTTCGGTTTATTGTTATTCGCTTCTGCTTTTGCCTTCTATCATTAACCTCTTATAAAAAAGAATCTGATTTGTGAATGCAATGCAAAATTATCAGGAATCAGCATTTTTATGTTTTCGAATAATAAATCTAAACCAAATAAAGTTTTTATATTCGCATAAGAAAACAATCCTTTCACAATAAGAAAGACAACCTTTCGTTATTTAATCTGCAAAACGAACGTACATGTTTAAATCAGTATCCGTCGCTAAACTCAGCGTAATAGTTCTGACCGCTTTAATAGCGCTTCCCTCTTGTAAGAACGGAAGTATATTCGGTAAGAAGAAACAACAATCGTCTGTTACCGGGTGGAATTATGATGATAAAAACTTCGGCAATTTCCATGTATTAAAGGCTCAGCAGCAAAAGACCGGCCCGGGACTTGTTTTCATCCAGGGTGGTACATTTGTAATGGGTGCTAAAGAAGAAGATGTGATGGGCGACTGGAATAATGTTCCCCGCCGTGTGAGTGTGAATTCATTTTATATCGACGAAACTGAAGTAGCTAATGTTCATTACCGCGAATATCTTTACTGGCTTTCCAATACGTTCGACAACGATAGTACCATTATGAGAATGGCGCTTCCCGATACATTGGTGTGGAGAAGTGAACTTGCTTATAATGAACCGTACGTAGAATATTATTTCCGTTATCCTGCGTATAACTATTACCCGGTTGTTGGTGTTACCTGGGAGCAGGCTCATGATTTCTGCATATGGAGAACAGACCGTGTAAACGAAAAAATATTAATTGATAAGGGTTATTTAAATAAAAAGGCACCGCTCGCAGCCATGAAAGGTGGAGAAGGTGATGCTACTTTTAATACAGATACTTACCTGATGAATCCCGATATGATCAATAATAAAACTGCTCCTAAGAAAGGTGGTTTGAAAGATGTAAGTGGCAGGGCAAGAAAAGTGGTAACTTTTGAAGATGGAATCTTATTACCCGGTTACCGGTTACCAACTGAAGCAGAATGGGAATATGCTGCTTATGGAATCATTGCACAAAATCCAAAACCACGTACCAAAGAAAAGGGTCGCGGTGAAGAAGTGATTTCTAACCAACAGGTTTATTCATGGAGCAAAAATGTAAATGGCCTTCGTGATAACCGCCGTGGAAGCTGGCAGGGCGAATTTCTGGCAAACTTTAAAAGAGGAAGTGGAGACGTGATGGGAGTTGCCGGTGGTTTAAATGACCGTGCTGCAATACCTGGTCCGATCAAATCTTTTTATCCAAATGGCTATGGTTTGTATAATATGAGTGGAAATGTAAGCGAGTGGGTAGCAGATGTTTATCGCCCGATGACTTCCATTGATGAAGATGATGTAAACCCTTTCCGTGGTAATAAATTTGAAAAGTTCTACAAAGATGAATCAGGAGAATATGTGCGCGATACTTTGGGAAGATTGAAAAAAGTGGTCGTAACAGATGAAGAAGCTTCTCAGCGCCGCAATTATCAGAAAGGTGACGTGATCAATTACCTGGATGGTGACTCCATCTCAAACGTAACCTATGGTTATGGTATTACTACCCTGGTCAGTGATAAATCACGGGTGATAAAAGGCGGAAGCTGGAATGATATGCCTTATTGGTTGTCTCCCGGCGCACGGCGCTTTATGTCACAGGACCAGTCCAGTAGCACTGTAGGGTTCCGTTGTGCAATGACCCGTCTTGGAAGCGCTGAAGGAAATGGATTTAAAGAAGGAAATATCTTTAGTTCGAGAAAACAAAATAAAAAGAAACGATAATTTATTGTATTATTTTCATGAAACCTAAAACCTCTTATAATAAAATAAGGGGTTTTTTTTATAGGGTAAAATAGAAATGCACTTATTTGTTTGTTTGCTGTGTGCCATGCAAGTTCTTTCAAAGATGGAGAAGAGAAGCGCAAGCATCTTGGCTCTCCGGTAACGCTGTA
>JAHEZB010000148.1 GCA_023251285.1 Chitinophagaceae bacterium
TTATCCATGTTACTTTTCCATGCGGCACTTGTATTTTCCGCAGTTCATCGGCGACCGTCATGAGTTCTGATAATGCAGCATTTTTAAATAAAAAAGTGCCTTCTTCTACAGAAAGAAATTCAAAACGTAATGCTTTTTGTAATAATGCTGATGTATTCATTGCTTCTGTTTATTTCCTAAAACCATTCAAATAATTTAAGCAAAAATACAAGCAATAAATCTTAAATTTAGTTTTTATCCATTATGAAGATTCTGCTTTCCCTCTTTCTTTTGTTTGTCAGCGGTGGTTCATCTGCCCAGGAAATGTATTGGGAAAAGCAAACAAAGTTTGTCACGTCTTTTCATTTTCAACTATTGAGTGGGGGTGTTATTTTATTGAAAGCGCAGTTCAATAATATTGCCGACACATTTAATTTTATCCTCGATACAGGCAGCGGTGGTATTTCGTTGGATTCCACCACTACAGCAACATACCAGATTCCTCATGTGCCATCCGGCAGATATATTTATGGAATTGCCGGCGTACGCAAAGTTGATTTCGCACAACACAACCGTCTTACCTTTCCCGGAATCACCGTTGACAGCCTTGATTTTTATATCAATAATTACGAAGTGCTTTCCAGTGTGTACGGAATGAAAATAGATGGAATCATTGGTTACAGCTTTTTGAGCAGGTATATTGTAAAAGTAAATTTTGATAGTTTAAAAATCAGTGTATTTCAACCAGGACTTATTAAGTATCCGGAACACGGTTTTTTATTACATCCGCAATTCAGAGGGTTGCCAATTGTGCCCCTGAGGATCAAAGATTCTAAAACAATTACTTCAAAATTTTTTTTTGACACAGGAGCAGGTTTGTGTTTTTTATTAAGTAAACAATTCAAAGATGACAGCGCCTTTTTACTAAAAAGAAGAAAACCTGCACCGATAGAAGTTCAGGGGCTTGGAGGTAAAAGAAGAATGCAGCTAACCTTGATTAAAGAGCTGCAAATTGGTTCTTACAAATTCAGAAAAGTACCGACGTATGTCCTGGACGATGAATTCAATGTGCTTTCGTATCCAACGCTTGGTGGTTTGATCGGCAATGATATTCTCCGGCGTTTTAACCTGATCATTAATTATCCCCAAAGGGAAATACATTTATTGCCAAACACGCATTTTCGCGACGCTTTTGATTATTCTTATACAGGAATGACCATGTATAATCTTGACGGCGAAATAATCATTGATGATATCATTGAAGGGGCACCTGCTGACAAAAGCGGCCTCAAAAATGGTGATATTATTATGGCGATAAATAATAATTTCAGCGGAAATCTGGAAACCTATAAAAATCTATTGCAAAAAACAGGAACCAAGGTTGAAGTACTTGTGATGAGAAATAAACTCCCTTTAGTGATTTCTCTGAAGGTCGGAAGAATTCGTTAAACCGGACCATCAAGCATGATGAATCGTTCAGGCCGCCAAAGACAAGCGTCCCGACCGTGTAGCAATCTTCAACTACAAACGTCATTCCTGGGCTTTTACACTTCCACTTCCTGCAATATGAATTTCAGGCGAAGTTGGATTACCAGTATAGGTTACATCGCCGCTGCCAGTTACATTTACTTTTAAACTTACACTGGCAAAAACATGAACATCAGAACTTCCGGAAACGCGGATCACTGCATTTTCTGATTTAAGATTTGCGCATTTTACATCACCGCTTCCGCTTATTTTACAATCAAAATCTCTTGTTTGTCCTGACAAAGAAACATTGCCCGACCCTGAACCGCTTACTTTCACGGAAGGCGCATCAACTATTGCGTTCACGTCACCTGAGCCGGAAGTGGTTATTTCCAATTGCTGATTGCTTTTTATAGTACCATTGCTGCTGATATCGCCCGAACCGGAGGTAATCAATTTATTAAGAGAAGGCGCTGTAACAATGACTTTTGCATGATCATTCATTATAGAATATCCATTTTTATAATGAATGTTTAAAACACCGCCATTTACCTCTGTAATAACATAAGGAATTAAATTTTCATCATTTTTAACCACCAATGAATAATCGTTTCCATCTTTAATTTCCACATCAATAGATCCTGATGTCTTTACCGCCTGGATTGCAGGAATAGTCCTGTTTTCATCACGCACATTCCCATTTCCGGAAACAGAAGCACACGACGCAAACACGAGGGATGCAACAAACAGAAGGATTAAGTTTTTCATCAGCTTATTTTTTTTGTTTTGATAACCAAAAGTAATAATAAGAAAATTTTATTTTTAAAAGAAATCTGAATCTTTATTTTTCAAATAAGAATGAAATTATAGAAACAATAAACGATTTACCTTCGCAGCCATGACAGAAAAAATCCTGATTCTTGATTTTGGTTCTCAATACACGCAACTCATTGCCAGGAGCATCAGAGAAGCGAATGTCTATTGCGAAATTACTCCATTTAATAAAGAAATAGAATTTTCACCTGCACTAAAAGGAGTGATCCTTTCGGGATCGCCTTTCTCAGTAAATGATGAAAATGCTTTGTTGGTAGATGTTAAAAAAATCAATGAAAAAGTTCCGGTTCTGGGAATTTGTTACGGAGCGCAATTAATTGCAAAACTATATGGAGGCGTTGTTGAAAAAAGTGATAAGCGCGAATATGGACGATCAAAATTGCAGATAAAAAACGAATCGGATGAATTATTAAAAGGAGTAAAAAATGATTCTGATGTGTGGATGAGCCATAGCGATACCATCAAAAAACTTCCGGATACTTTTTCGATCTCTGCATCTACACACAATATTCCTGTAGCAGCTTTCGACAGTAAAAACACCCCGACTGGCGATGCCATTCGGGCAGGAAATAATGCGATTTTTGGTTCCATCCGGAAGTTTATCATTCTGCAGAAGGCAAAAAAATAATCCGGAACTTTTTAGTAAATGTTTGTAAGTGCAGCCAGGACTGGACTCCTGCGCATTTTATCAATGATACCGTGGCGTCAATAAAGGAACGGATCGGCGATAAAAAAGTAATTATGGCTTTGAGTGGCGGCGTCGATTCTACCGTTGCCGCTACTTTGATTCATCGTGCTATTGGAAAAAATCTTTATGGAATTTTTGTTGATAATGGGGTACTGCGTAAAGATGAGTTTGAACAGGTGATTGAGTCATGCAAAAACATTGGATTAAATATTAAAGGTGTAGATGCAAGAAATTATTTTTATAGAAAACTCGCCGGCAAATCGGATCCGGAAGAAAAAAGAAAAGCGATCGGGAAAAGTTTTATAGAAATTTTTGATGAAGAAGCGCATAAGATACAAGGAATCGAATTTCTTGGACAAGGGACTATTTATCCTGATGTAATTGAATCGGTTTCTGTGCATGGCCCTTCGGTTACGATCAAATCGCATCATAATGTAGGCGGACTTCCCGAAAGAATGAAACTGCAGTTAATAGAGCCCTTGCGTTCGTTGTTTAAAGATGAAGTAAGAAAAGTAGGTGCAGAACTTGGACTTCCCTCCTCACTATTAAACCGTCATCCATTTCCGGGGCCAGGTTTGGCGATCAGAATTCTTGGAGAGGTAACAGAAGAAAAAGTTGAGTTGTTACAAAAAGCCGATGCGGTTTATGTGAATGCTTTGAAAAAATTTGATTTGTATGCAACGGTCTGGCAGGCCGGTGCTATCTTACTCCCTGTAAAAAGCGTGGGCGTTATGGGCGATGAAAGAACGTATGAATTTACGGTAGCCTTGCGGGCAGTAACTTCTGTCGATGGCATGACAGCAGACTGGGCGCATCTTCCTTATGATTTCCTTGCTTATGTATCCAATGAAATCATCAACAATATCAAGGGCATTAACCGTGTGGTGTATGATATCAGCAGCAAGCCGCCGGCAACTATTGAATGGGAATAAGTTGCTAATGTTTTTGTAAGATGTTAGCTTTAAGAATTGAGAATTTATGAAGAAATATTTTTTGTCTTTTATTGTCCTGTTCATTTTTTTGGCACCACAAAGTTTATTTGCACAGGTAACTTATCCGTCGGCAACTAAGACTTATCATGTTGCTATTTTTGCACCGCTTTATCTTGACTCTGCTTTTACAGGAGATAAATTAAAACAGGAAAGATCCCTACCATCTTTTACCATTGGTGGAGCCGATTTTGTGCAAGGGGCACAAATTGCTTTGGATACAATAAATGTGAAAGGCCAACACGTAGAGGCTTTTATTTATGATTCAAAATCTGCCACACAACCGGTTTTATCTTTAATAAAAAATAAAAAACTCGACAACATCGATCTTATTATCGGATCGGTAAAAGAGCCGGAATATAGTATGCTCGCGCAGTTTGCGGTACAAAGAAACATTCCCTTTGTATCTGCTACATATCCAAACGATGGCCGGATAAAACAAAATCCTTTTTTACTAATTGTGAATTCAACATTAAAGGCGCATTGCGAAGGAATTTTCAGTTACATTCTTCAAAAGCATGGAACAGATAATATTTACCTGGTAAAAAAGAAAAATGACAACCGGATAGATAATTATTTTAAGGAAATTAATTGGGTAGATGGTAAGCCGCTTTTAAAGATAAAAACCATCATGCTCGATAGTTCCATTTCTTCTGCCGGATTAAGATACCTGGTAGATACTACGAAACCTATCGTAGTTATTGGTGCGAGCCTTGAAGAAACTTTCGCACAAAAGTTAGCCGACGCCTGTTATCCAATTCAAAAAACCAATCCGTTAGTTTTCATCGGCATGCCGAACTGGGATGGATTTTCAAGTTTGCATAAGAAAGATCTTTATAAAGATTTTCCAATCCGGTATACGACTCCCCATTATGATGTAAAGAATAATGGATTTAAAGAGTATTTAGATGACAAATATTTTCATCTATACCGAACAGAGCCGAGCGATATGGCAGAAAAAGGTTTTGAAACCGCTTATGATTTTATTTCCATTTTAATAAACCATGCGAGTTTTATGGAAAATATAAATGACAGCACATATGCTCCTTTGCATGATTTTAATTTCCGGCCGGTATTTCATGAAAACAAATCTTATCCTGATTATTTTGAAAACAAACACCTTTTTATAATGCAGATATTGAATGGGAATACTGTGAGAGAATGGTAAGAGTTTAAGCTTGGATTTGATATTACAGATGAAGGTTCAATATTCAATATTCAATATTCAATATTCAATATTCAATATTCATGTTTATATCGTTCAAGAGCGAACCCTTCACAATTTACCACGCATCGCTTACTACCACGATCTTTTTCCGTCAAAATTTTCCAGTTCTTTTGCAACGGCATTTAAGAATGTCGAACCCAAAGCACCATCAATAATCCGATGATCGTAGCTCAATGAAAGGTACATCATATGACGAATTGCAATGCTGTCCCCTTGTTCACTTTCAATTACAACCGGGCGTTTTTTGATGGCGCCGACTGCAAGAATCGCTACCTGCGGTTGATTAATGATAGGCGTTCCCATGAGGCTGCCAAATGTTCCTACATTCGTGATGGTGAAAGTGCCGCCAGCAGTATCATCCGGTTTTAATTTATTATTTCTAGCGGCGTTTGCGAGACCATTTACTTGTTTTGTAAGTCCGGTTAAATTCAACTGATCAGCATTTTTAATTACCGGAACGATTAAATTCCCCGAGGGCATTGCAGTTGCCATGCCTACATTAATATCCTTTTTGATGACAATTTTATCTCCATCTACACTGCTGTTAATGAGGGGATATTTTTTGATGCATTTTATAATCGCTTCTATGAATAATGGTGTAAAAGTTATTTTTTCACCTTCCCTTTTTTCAAAATCTTTTTTGATTCTCTCACGCCATAAAACCATGTTTGTAACGTCGCATTCGGTAAAACTGGTAACATGTGCACTGGTGTTTTGACTGTCGATCATGTGTTTAGCAATCATCTTACGCATTCGATCCATTTCAATTATTTCCACATTTCCCGAATATACTGTCGGCGTATATTCCTGCTTTGCCGGCGTTTGTGGTACTTCGTGAACAGCAGGTGTAGCTTGAATCTGATCGCTTTGCTGTGGTTGTTGTGGTTTGGATTGAGGCGCATTTTTTCTTTTTTCCAAATACGACATGATATCTTTTTTGCTCACTCTCCCATCCTGGCCTGTTCCTTCAATATTCTCCAACTCATTCATAGAAATTCCTTCACTAGCCGCAATATTCA
>JAHEZB010000149.1 GCA_023251285.1 Chitinophagaceae bacterium
AAGTAAAGGCCAAATATGTTGACTGGCTGGGAATTGCGCTACTCATCATTGCCATTGGTTCCCTGCAATTTATCCTGGAGAAAGGACAGGAAGAAGATTGGTTCAACAGCACACTTATTACCACGCTTTCAGTCATTTGTGTTTTTGGATTTTTCTTTTTCATCTGGCGGGAGAAGGTTTACAAACACCCGGTAGTAGAATTGAGTGTGCTTAAGGACCGGAATCTTTCTATTGGTAGTATTTTGTCGTTCGTGTTGGGGTTTGGTTTGTTCGGATCCACATTTATTATTCCTCTTTATACACAAACCATCATGGGCTGGACGGCGCTACAAGCCGGCATGCTGATGATTCCGAGTACCATTTTTACGGCGATCATGATGCCCTTTGTCGGCAAGATGATGGAAAAAGGCGTTCCATTCCGGTACCTGATAACCGTTGGGATGATCATTTTCTTCATCTACAGTATGATGGCGTATAAAGTGCTGACGCCAAACACAGGAAGCGACGCTTTTTTCTGGATCCTCGTCATCCGGGGTGTGGGCCTTGGATTACTTTCCATTCCGGTTACAACCCTTGCACTTTCTACATTGCAGGGAGCGGCCATTGGCCAGGGAGCGGCCATTTCAGGGATGATGCGACAACTGGGTGGTTCATTTGGGGTAGCAATTATTTCCACTTACCTGATCCGCGATAATCAGCTTCACCGAAGCAATCTTTTGATGCACCTCGATGTTACCGACCCGCAGGTGCAACAAAGAGTGGAAGGCCTCAGCCGCGGTTTCCAGGCTAAAGGAATGACGTGGGATATTGCCCGGAAAACCGCCATAGCGTTAGAGGAAAGATTGGTAGATGTGCAGGCGACTGTGCTTTCTTATATGGATGTGTTTTTATGGATAGGCGTTATGTTCCTCGTGTGCGTACCATTTGTGATCATTTTCGTAAAAAAAGCGAAACAAAAGGTAAGCATGAGCCATGTCGGAGAATAGAAGCGTCATACTTTTAGAAAGGAACGCCGTTTTTGTTTAAATATTCGTGCGGCAAAAGAAGCATCGGCCTTTATCCCGGCATATTTTGCAAATAGGTTAAAAGCGGGTCATGAAGAGAAAAGCTAAGCAATCTTCACCGACCATTCCAATAGAACGACACCTATACTTATTCCGTGGTCGGTGTCTTCACCGACCAGTCCATAAGACCACCACTGGCGTTTTGTCGGTGTCTTTGGCGCCGTGGTCGGTGTCTTCACCGACCATACCATAGAAGACCACCACTTTCACCCATCCTAAACATACAACGCCGCCAAAACCCCCGAAGGTATAAATGTGATATTATCTGTCGCCACCTGCTTACTTTGTTTGGACACAAAATACGTAAGAGAAACCGCCACCACTACCAGCGAACCTGCCGGCATCGGAACAGGCAACTCAAATAAATTATGGATCTACACTCGCTTCAAATACCGCCGGGGGTAGCGCTCAATGACATTTTTCTTGATAACCAGGATATGTCTGAGCAATTGCGCCTTTGCAAACGCGTGCTGAACAACATGCGCAAAAACGGCGAGCTCTCCTACACTCAATTTACCAAGAATGGAAAGGTATATTACCTGAAACAGGAAGTAGCCGCTACGCTTAAGCAAAACATCGTTATCGGCAAAAACAGCCCTCTTCGGAAGAACGGCCTCAAATGTATCAACGCATTGATAGGCGTGTTTTCTATGGGTTCTTCCGATGCCGCCGAATTGGTGAATATACTGATGTTCGCCTGAGTTCGCTGCATTGGCTTTATTGACAAAACATAGCGGTTTGTTCACTGCAAACCGGCATAGGTAAGGATTGCTTATGGAGGAACGGATCAGGGGTGATAATGCAGTAAAGGAAGAAATAAATTGAATTTATATTTTCGGAGAAAGAAATACAAGGCATTTAACTTTGCCTTATGGCAGATGTGCACTCCAAGGAAATACGCAGTTACAACATGAGCATGATCAAAGGCAAGAATACAAAGCCTGAAATGCTGGTGCGTAAATTCCTTCATGCGAATGGCTACCGTTATAAACTCCATGATAAAAGTCTCCCCGGCAAACCCGATATTGTCGTACCAAAATACAAAACGGTAATCTTTGTTCATGGCTGCTTCTGGCATGGCCATAAAAACTGCAAATACTTTGTGGTTCCCAAAACAAGAACTGACTGGTGGTTGAATAAAATAAACGGCAACATTGCCAATGATAATAAAGCTTCTCAGGCTTTAAAAAAAGATGGCTGGAAAATAATCACCATCTGGGAATGCAATCTGAAACCAGCTAAACTGGCAAAGGCATTACATACTCTTCTAAAAAAACTTTCCTGATTTCTCAATAATCGGTGGCTAAGAAAAGTTATTAACCAATTCTAATTGTGTTCTAAAGCATACCGCTTAAGGGAACACATAAAAATACATTTACACCATGGACATGAAAGTCGCTATCGGCGAAAGAATTGCCGAATTACGCAAAGCCAAAAAGCTATCTCAGCAAAAATTTTCATACGAAGCAGAAATAGAAAGAAGCTACCTGACCCACGTGGAGAAGGGAAGAAAAAATATATCCATAGACACACTGATTAAGATCACAGATGCATTAGGTGTTTCCTTAAAAGACTTTTTTAATAAGGAAACATTCAATGGCAAAAAGAAAAGTAAATGATTGCAGAAAAGAATGTAGAATTATTAAGTACCAAAATTCACCTTGTTTCAGAAAGGCTTTGGAAAGTTGCATTATTTGGACCAGACAATTACCGGTCGGCATTAATCAGCCACTATTTAAGAACCAGGAAAAAAGCGTTTAAAAAATCAGCAATCCAGTTCACAAAAGAATTACTGGAGGGATATATTGATGAAGAAGAGATTACTAATTACGTTGCAGAAGAAGCATTGCAGTATCTTTTAAAATTTGACGAAGATATTCCATTTAGAAAACCAGCATATCCCAAATTTACCTTTATTGATCTGTTTGCAGGTATCGGTGGTTTCCGCATCGCAATGCAGGCACATCAGGGAGAATGTATTTTTTCATCTGAATACGATAAATACGCCCAGCGAACCTATTATGCAAATTTTGGTGAAATCCCTTTTGGCGACATAACGAAAGATGAAACTAAAAAGTGGATACCTGCAAAGTTCGATGTACTATGCGCTGGCTTTCCGTGCCAGCCGTTTTCTATAGCTGGTGTTTCTAAAAAGAACAGTTTAGGCAGGAAGCATGGATTTGAGGATGAAAAACAAGGGAACCTCTTTTTTCATCTTGCTGAAATTATTGAAAAGCATCGTCCAAAAGCATTCTTCCTTGAAAATGTAAAAAACCTTGTATCACATGACAAGGGCAAAACGTTTAAAGTAATCAAAGAAACACTTCTTGATCTTGAATACTCATTTCATTTTAAGGTTTTAAATGGAAAACATTTTGTACCTCAGAATCGCGAAAGAACATTTATGGTTGGATTTGATTCAAAAGTTTTCAATTATAAGGAAAGGTTTGAATTTCCGGAATTACCGGAAGCTACCAAAAAAGTAAAAGATATTCTGCAACCGAAACCAGAGACGAAATATACATTGACTGATCACCTTTGGAAATATCTTCAGGACTATTCAAAAAAACATAAAGAAAAAGGGAATGGGTTCGGTTACGGATTGGTTGATCTCAATGGAACCACAAGAACCATGAGCGCCCGTTATTACAAGGACGGCTCAGAAATCCTAATTCCGCAAGGAAGTAAGAAAAATCCAAGACGCCTTACTATTCGCGAAGCTGCCAGATTACAAGGTTATCCTGATCATTTTATTGTTGATGCAGTTTCTATGAATCAGGGTTACAAGCAATTTGGTAATTCTGTCGTAATGCCTTTGATAGAAGCTATCGGTGAAAAAATTGTTGAAGTACTCGAAACAAAAAGAAAAGGATAAAATAAAAAACATGGATAGTATTTTACCAAAGGCCATTCAGTCAGTTAACAATTCTGATATTTCATTTTCAAAATACATTACTGCTAATGATACCGGTGCCACAGGTGGTCATCAGTCAGGATTTCATATTCACAAGAATTCGTGGAAACTTTTTTTTGATAAGCCGGGTGTAAAAGGCTCAAACAAAGACAAATTTATTACGATTAAATGGCAGGACGATTTTGAAACTTCGAGTCGCTTTATTTATTATGGTACTGGAACAAGGAATGAATATCGTTTAACGAGATTTGGAAAAGCTTTTCCTTTTCTAAATGATGAAAGTATAGGTGATCTCCTTATTATTTCTAAGAAATCTGATGACTATTACGAGGCCTTTGTTTTGCAAGCTGATGAGGACATTGATAATTTTTTCGTAGAATTAAATATATCAACTGTTGACACTAATGGTCTCATTCCCAGGCAATTTCAAAGAACCGCCGAGCAGGATTTATACAATTGTTTTTTACGATTTCTTAACTCACTTCATATTGATTTTCCAACAACTTTAGAACTTGCAAGAAATGCAAGAAACTGCTATAATAATGCATACTCAATTACTGAAAAGATTATAAAAGCAAATCCGGATAAAGAAATTCTTAGCTGGTTGAATGCTGAGTTCCAATTGTTCAAGACAATCGAAAATGACAGGTATTCAACAAGAATCAAAAAACCTTTTGAAACGGTTGAAGAACTTGTATTAACTGCTAATACAATTCTGAATAGAAGAAAAAGCAGAGCCGGAAAATCACTTGAACATCATTTATCAGCAATATTTACAACTTTTAATCTTGATTATTCAACTCAAGCAGTTACAGAAGATAATAAAAAGCCGGATTTTATTTTCCCAAATATTGAAGCGTATTTGAACCCAGTTTTTAACGATAAAAAGCTTACAGTACTTGCCTCAAAAACTACCTGCAAAGACCGCTGGAGGCAAATTTTAAATGAGGCAGATAGAGTAAAAACAAAACATTTGTTTACTTTACAACAGGGGATTTCTCAAAATCAATTGGAAGAAATGTATAAATATGACGTTTGCCTAGTAGTGCCAAAATCTTATTTATCAAGTTTTCCAGAGAATTTCAGAGACCGTATTTTGACTCTTGAAGGTTTTGTCAAACACATTAACGATATTCAATAAAAGTGGCATTTTGGTGCTTTTGCCTCTTAATCTTATAAACTAGAAAACTTTCTTATGAAAATTGAAAGATTAACAATTTCTAATTTTAGAGGCATAAAAAATGCTCAAATTCTCTTTCATGGTCATACCGTTTTAATCGGGGATAACAATGCTGGTAAATCTACAATTCTCGAATCTATTGATTTGGTTTTGGGGCCAGATAGGCTGTCACGAGTACCAGTAATCAATGAACACGATTTCTATAACGGAAAGTACTTGGGAGAAGAGCAAAATGCCATTAAAATTCAAATAGAGGTTATTGTTGGCAATTTGTCAAAGAAACAAAAGAGAAAGTTTGCGAACAATATTGAATTTTGGGATAGCGACAAATGTGAATTGATTGAATCACCTCCAATAAATCAAATCGAATCAAAGACAGTAGACGAAGTAATTCGCGTAGCTTTTACTGGATTTTATGATTCAGAAGAGGATGATTTTACAGGTGAAACGTTTTTTTGTTCGCCAGTTGGTACCAAAAGTAAATTTACCAAATCCGATAAAAGAGATTGCGGCTTTTTATATTTACGAGCACTTAGGACTGGTAATCGTGCTTTAAGCTTAGAAAGAGGTTCACTGTTGGATATTATTCTAAAAATTCAGGAACTACGACCCCAGATGTGGGAGAACATCCTCAATCAATTGCGAGAGACCGAGGTGAAGTCCGGTAAAGACGATGAAGTAAATAAAATTTTATCGGAAGTGCAAACAGCTTTACAACAATTTGTCCCGGTGGATTGGGGTTCACAACCTCACCTCAAAGTTTCGAACTTGACCAGAGAACATCTTCGCAAAACGCTGGTTGTGTTTATGTCTACAGGAGTTGACGGTTATTCTGTTCCTTTTAATCATCAAGGTACTGGTACAATCAACACAATGGTACTAGCCTTACTTTCTATGATTGCTGAATTAAAGCTAAGTGTCATCTTTGCAATGGAAGAACCAGAGATTGCAATCCCTCCTTATACTCAGAAAAGGATAGTTGATAGCATTAGAAATAAAT
>JAHEZB010000150.1 GCA_023251285.1 Chitinophagaceae bacterium
GCTACCACGTAATAAGAATCGGTCAATTGCCAATCTATCGGCACAATAGAAAAAGCAATTCCGGATAAACCACCAATCGTAAATTCAATTAAAAATGCAATAGCAAACATCATCGAAACCGTGAATTTTATTTTGCCTCCGTACATCGTCGCAATCCAGTTGAAAACTTTTACGCCTGTTGGAATACCAATGAGCATGCTGCTTGCAGAGAAAAACGCATCCACCGTATTTCCCAACCCAACTGCAAACATGTGATGCGCCCAAACGCCAAAGGCAAGTAACGCAATTGCAACAGAAGATGCGGCAACAAATGCATAACCAAATATTGGCTTGCGCGAAAACACCGGAAATACTTCTGATAAAATTCCAAATGGTGGAAGGATAACAATATAAACTTCAGGATGACCGAAGATCCAAAACAAATGTTGCCACAATAAAGCAGAGCCGCCATTTGCAGTATTAAAAAAATGAGCTTGAAATTGCCGGTCGAGCAAAAGCATTGCCAGCGCTGCATTTAAAGAAGGAAATGCGGCAATTAATAAAAAGGAATTTACAAAAACCATCCACACAAAAAGTGGAAGCATGTTCAGTTTCATTCCTTTTACCCGATAATGCAAAATCGTAACTATCAGATTGATAGAAGTAGTTACACTTCCAATTCCGGTGAGTAATAAACCCATTGCATAATAATCAATGCCATTGCTGCTGGAATAATTTTTTTCATTCAAAGGCGCATAATTAAACCAGCCTGCATCGGGGCCACCACCTGCCAGAAAACTGAAGTACAACAACAAACCACCAAAGAAAGTGATCCATAAACTAAACGAATTCATTCTTGGAAAAGCCATTTCATTTGCACCGATCATTAATGGGGTAAAATAAACTGCAAAGCCAAGCACAGCAGGCATTGCAACCAAAAAGATCATGGTCGTTCCATGCATGGTAAAAATCTGATCGTATGCTTCCGGCGTCAAAAAATGATTTACAGGTTGTGCCAGTTGAATACGCATCAGCAGAGCTTCTGCACCACCAATTAAGAAGAATATAAGCGCAATGAGTAAATACATTATGCCAATCATTTTGTGATCGACAGAAGAGATCCATTGCAACAAACCCTGATCAGAACTAACACCGATCCCCGGAAATGGCGAAGCTGGCTCAGGTATTTGTATAGATTGATTCACTTGTTTTTTTATTTTAATAGTGATAAATAATGAACAATCGCATTCACCGTATCTTTTTCATATTTGAAATCAGGCATGTGTGCTCCTGGTTTTACCTGCTGCGGATGACTGATCCATTTGTATAAATTCTCTTCATTATTTTTCATTAAACCTGTAAGTAATTCCTGGCGGCTTGCAAGATGCGTAAGATCGGGGCCAACATTTGAAGTGGCTGTTGTGCCTTGTATCCGATGGCAGCTTGCACAAGTTTGTGTTTCAAATATTTGCGAACCTTTTATTGCTACACTATCCGTTGGAACGACCGCATCCTTAGAATTTTGTGCAAGCCAGTTTTGGAAATCATTTTCATTTTCTGCAATCACTTTAATTCGCATCCAGGCATGTTGAGCGCCGCAAAACTCACTGCATGCGCCGATATAATTTCCCGCTTTGTTTATATCCAGCCACAAATAATTATTTATTTTCGGCACCAGATCCATTTTATTTCCAAGCTGAGGAACCCACCAATCGTGAATCACATCCGCAGAGCGCATTTCCATCAACAAATGTTTTCCAACGGGAAGATGAACTTCGTTAGCTGTAACGACATTCGCTTTGGGATAATCTACTTCCCACCACCATTGATGGCCGGTAATAATAACATCTGGTTCTTTACCTGCAGGAACGGGTGAAGCAACGGCATGCATCGTGGTAAGGGATTGATAAAAAAACCAGACAAGTAACAAAGCGGGTATTCCAATCATCAAAGCTTCTACTTTTTTATTTCCGGTTGTTTGTTTTGGCTCCCTTTCATCTCCTTTTTTTTCTTTAAATTTTATGCAAATAAAAATGACGAGAAAACACACCAATAAAAGCATGCAACCTGCAGCGATGTTGAAATAATTAAACAGTTTATTTATTTTTTCTGCTTGGTAGGATGTAGGATTTTCAACAGATTGCAACAGGATGATTTGAAGAAAATATGCAATTGAAATAAACATTTAAACTTCCATTTTTTTAAAATAAAAAAATTTTATTTTCTAATCGTTGAGCCGCAGTGAACAAACCATGCCGGCAAAATTTTATTTTACAAAAATAATTTTATCTCAATTCCAGTCAGCTGAATCGAACGGTTTTCTAAAGGAATGGGTTCTATATCATTATATCAAAAACATCCGCAACACTGTTGTGACGCATAAGTTTTCGGATGCTTATTAAATCCAAATGTGAGTTTTTAAAAAGAATGAAAAACGAAAGCCCGCATTTTTAATCTTGTAAAGAAAAATCCAACCTCAAAGATTATGCCTCGTTAACATGAACAAGTAGATCCCCAGAATGAAATCCAGGTTATTAGTTTATTTGCTGTTTGAAACAAAAGCTTACAAATATTATTAGGAAATAAGATGATTTAAAATTAAAACCCCAACTAGTCCTGTAACAGAAACAATTGTTTCCATGATTGTCCAGGTGAGAAAAGTTTGTTTGATAGTAAGATTAAAGTATTCTTTAAACAACCAGAACCCGCCGTCATTCACATGAGAAAACATAAGGCTGCCCGCTCCAATAGAAAGCACCATTAATTCCGGATGAATATCCTGGTTAATGCCGAGAATCGGCAACATAATTCCCACAGTAGTCAGTCCGGCCACGGTTGCAGAACCAATGCAAACGCGGATGATAGCAGCGATCAGCCATCCTAAAATCAGCGGTGACAATTGCATGTCTTTTAACAGCTGACCTATATAAACACTGACGCCGCCATCGCTCATCACCTGCATGAATATTCCTGACCCTGCAATAATTAAGAGTATCACCGAAATGCTTTTAAAAGCTTCTTCCAACTGCTTCATAATAGCCGGAATTTTTTTCCCCCTTCTCATTCCTAAAAAATAAATAGCCAGCAGAACCGAAAGCAACATCGCGATATTCGCGTCTCCAAGGAATGACATGATTTTCCCTAAAAAACCATCTGGCGAAACGAAGAATAAAATAATTGCTGTGAGTGCCAACAAAATTACCGGCATCAGCGCTGTTACCAAACTGATTCCAATTCCTGGTAATTGTTCTGCCGGCAATGGTTTTATCTGTAAAATATCAGCCGGTGGTTTTGGGTTAAATCTTTTAAGCGTTTTTGCAAAAAGTGGCCCTGCAAGTGAAATTGTTGGAATGGCAACGATGATTCCATAAATTAAAGTTTTGCTCATATCCGCATGTAATTGTTCTGCGATGGCAGTAGGGGAGGGATGCGGCGGTAAAAAGCCATGAGCTACTGAAAGTGCCGCCAACATGGGTATTCCGACATACAACAACGGTAAACGTGTAGTTGTTGCGATGGCAAAGATCAATGGAATAACGACTATGAAACCTGCAGTATAAAACAAAGGAATTCCAATAATTAATCCTGCAAGCGCCATTCCCCATTGAATGTTTTTTGTACCAAAAATTTTTGTAAGAGAAGCAGTGATTTGTTGAGCAGCGCCACTGTCTGCCACTAGCTTTCCAAGCATCGCGCCAAATCCAAGAATAATAACCAGCGGCCCCAATGTATTTCCGATTCCTTTGGTGATGGAGCCTGAAATGCGGTGAATATCCATACCGACTGCAATACCTAAACCGATACTTACAAGAAGAAAGGAAATGAATGTGTCAATTTTGAAAGTAACCACTAATATTATCAACACAAGAATAGCTGCGATGCAAAGCACTAAAGGCATAGATGAAAATTAGAATGACAGGATCGTGTTTTATGGAGTTTAAAGATAACAGAAATTGTAAAGTTGACAGATGAAATAATTTTTCATAAAAGGACAAAATGAAGAATGAACTGGTTTTGCTTTAATTTTATTTATTTGAACTAAGGCCTCAGTAAACAAACAAATAACATGAAAACTCTTTTACTAATTCGTCATGCAAAGAGCGGATGGGATGATGCATCACTTTCTGATTTCGACAGAACGCTTACTGAACGCGGAAAATCAGATGCTAAGATGATGGCACAACGAATAAAAGAGCAATCAATTGATATAGATTCATTTGTTTCCAGTCCGGCTAAACGGGCGAAGAAAACCGCTAAAATTTTTATAAAAGAATTGAAAAAAAATGTAGAAGAGATGTTGTTGATACCGGACTTATATGAAGCTTCTGTTAATAATTTTTACTCAACCATCGAAAATTTAGAAGATACAAGAAATGTTGTTGCGGTTTTCGCTCATAATCCCGGAATTACCGAATTTGTAAATTCACTGGAGTGCTCTCCGGTTTACAACATGCCTACCTGTGCTGTCTTTGCTTTGAAAATAAAAACTGATCATTGGAAGGATTTTCATCAAGCAGAAAAGCAATTTCTATTTTTTGATTATCCAAAAAACCAGGAATAATACTTTATTTGAAAATAATAATCTTCGTTATTTCTGTGTTTGCTCAGAACAAAAAGTATTATCCTCTTACATCCAATGCATCTCTTAAACCATTTCCCAAAAGATTAAACGCCAGAACCAAAATCATAATAGCAACGCCGGGAGCAAGTGCGAGTGCCGGATTGTGTGTAATAATGAAATTATAATTTTCTTTCAACATCAATCCCCAGCTTGGCGTCGGCGGTTGAATACCAACTCCCAGGAAACTTAATCCGGCTTCGATAATAATAGCGCTCGCAAAATTGGCAGCAGCAATTACAATCACCGGCCCGAGTACATTTGGCAGAATGTGACGAATGATAATGCGCATGTCTTTTAGACCCAACGCTCTTGCAGCTTGTATATATTCCATTTCGCGCAAAGCCAAAACCTGTCCACGCACCACACGAGCGACACTGACCCACATCGTTAATCCAACCGCAATAAATATTTGCCAGAATCCTTTGCCCAGCGTAAGTGTGATTCCAAAAACCAACAGTAGCGTAGGCATACTCCAGATCACATTGATAAACCACATAATTACATTATCTGTTTTGCCTCCATAATAACCGGCTGTTGCACCGAGAATAATTCCGATGGAAAGCGAAATGATCACGGTGATCAAGCCTACCGCAAGACTTACACGTACACCAACGAGCAGACGGCTAAGAATATCCCGCCCAAAGGTATCGGTGCCCAACCAAAAAGTCTTTTTTTCAATATAGTCCTTCCCCGATAACTCATTTTTTCCATAAGCCTGTTTTTCTTCCATTCCTTCATCAATGTACTTTTCAACGAAAACAGAATCTGCAGTTTCTTTGTAACTATTTATCGGTACATATAAATATTTATCTTCAGCTCCAAATAGCAATCGCTGGAAGAATCCGGTTTCAGGAATCTTTTTTTCTTTTTTTACACGAATAAATAATTGGCTATATCCGGGTTTGCTTGCCATGATCTCCACTACCTGCCTGTCTGCATTTGGTGTGGAATCTTCTCCAAGGTAATAAGCAAAAATTCCGACCAGAAGCGAGAGGCAAATAACGATCAAACCAACCATTGCGCCCTTGTTTTTTTTAAGTCTTCGCCAGGCATTTTGAGAAAAAGAAAAGGATTGTTGCATTGAAATAAAAATAGAGAAGTTTGGCGAATGTAGGAATCGTTTAAGGATTTTTTATAAAAGAAGTTTTAATAACGATTAATGAGATACAACTTTCAATCCGATGATGGAACAAATCAATGTACTGATGAAAAACAATCGCCAGAAATGAGCCGGTTCTTTAAAAACAAATATTCCTACAATCACTGTTCCGACAGCGCCGATGCCGGTCCACACTGCATATGACGTTCCAATAGGTAATGTTTGTGTAGCCCGGTAAAGCAAATACATACTGATGGAAAGGCAAACAAAAAATCCGGCAATCCACCATGCTGCAGTTGTACCGGATGATTCTTTTGCTTTGCCAAGGCAAGTGGCAAAGCCAGTTTCAAAAAATCCTGCTAAGATTAATATGATCCAGTTCATGTTGATTCTAAGTTTTCATAAAACAATTCCTATTGAAGAACGTAAATTGTTTTTTCATTCTTTGTAATAAATTT
>JAHEZB010000151.1 GCA_023251285.1 Chitinophagaceae bacterium
GATAGCGTTGATAATTAAAACCAATGAAAGGCCGGGAAATATTTTGTTTGAGAGTATAGCCGGAAGTAAGCGTTAATAACAATCCTTCCGGAACATCTTCATTTCTGCCAAATCCATAAATGTATTTCGTTTTATAAAAGTTTTGCCGGTAAAAAGTTATTGTGCCAAGAACCGCGGTGAGGTCTGCAAATTGCCAGTTGTAGTTCGATACATATTTTTGTGGAAGGATTTGAAATTTCTGGTTAATAAATCTGACACCAACCAGTTTTCTTAATTTTTTTGATTCCTGTTCGGTGGTAAAATCTTTGGCATTAATATTATAACCGGCCCATGTTTCTATATTATAATAGCGGTAGCGCAAATCAGAAAAATAAAGTGAATCCGAGGTATAAAGATTACCGGTGGCATGATACGAGGCATCGAATTCATAAGTCCACTGCATATACCGGTTTACGAGTGGTTTCAAAAGATTTATGTAATAATTATTTTCTTCTTTCGGGCCGTTAAGTGTAGGATAAAAACTCTGGTAACCGATTTTTCCGTCCATAAAACTGCCGCCGATATTTCTGTTGTCATATTCTCCTCCAAAAGCAAAATTATTCTTGCGCGCATCGTCATAAAGTCCATAAACAACTCCTGCATTACCTGTTCCCGCAAAATTATCTTCCCTGAATTGAATATTTGTTTGTTTTAATCCAAGACTGTTTATCGCGCCACCGAGAGAAAAAACGTCTTTCGTTTCTACAACCACATCTACCGAATCAGAACCGGGCCTGGTGCGGAATACAAAAAAATCCGCATCCTGCAAATAAAGCAATTGACGCAGATATCTTTCGTTATCCGCCATCAGAAATGGTTTAATTGGTTCGCCTTTTTTAAAAAATAAATTCTTTTCAATTACCTTGCTTTTGGTAATATGATGAAGATCATTTGCGAGTTGAGTCAGGCGGTTTAGCAATCTTTTTGATGTGTCGCCAATGGATATCCCGAATGGAAGACGATCAATATAAATATTTCGTATGATCAAACCAGCGTATTGTTTGAAAGCTTCTTCATTTCTTTTTAAAATATAAGCCCGATCTACTTCCGTAGTATCTTTTCTGAAATTATCGATCATTTTTTCAAAAAAAGTTTTGTGAGCTACTGAATCCTGTTGCTTTTTTGGAAGCGTATCATTTTGGGCAAATGAATGAAGTTGCATTAAGGAAAAAATGGCGACAATTACAACCGTTAAAAAATATTTTATTTGAAGCTTCATCAGGTATTTTAACCCGATAAAAATAATCTAAAAAAGCAGGAGAATATTGTGAGGGGAAAATAAATTTAATAAAATAAAAAAAGCAGAAAAATAAAGGATTTGTATCTTAAAAAGAAAATAAAAACGTGTGCGGATTATCTGAAAAAGCTGATGAAAAGTAAACAAAGCGCGCACACAAATGATCATTATTTGTTTTTTTGCTGCCGTTGCTGATCAAACAAAATTCTTTTTGATTTTTTCAATAAAATCCTGCTCGATCATTTTTTTTGCCATCAGGATCATGTTGTTAAAAGCGCCGGCTGTAGAAATGCCATGCCCGATGATAACCGGTTTATTTACGCCTAAAACGGGGACGCCGCCATACATTTCAAAATTAAAACGGTTGAAATACTCATCGTCAATCTTGCGTTTTTGCACAATATCATATATCGATTCAGCAAATTTCAAAATAACATTTCCTGTGTATCCATCACATATGTAGATTTCAGCTTTACCCATCAAAAGATCACGGCCCTCTACATTTCCTACAAAATTAATGCGCTGGTTTTCTTTCAGTAGCGGATAGGTTGCCTGGCACAGGATGTTTCCTTTACCTTCCTCTTCACCTACATTGATGAGCGCCACTCTCGGGTTTTCATCATTCAAAATGTATTTGGCAAACAGCGATCCTAATAGAGCGAATTGTGCCAGGTTTTCGGGTTTGCAATCTGCATTCAGACCTACATCTACGAGCAAAGACAGTTTTCCGTCTTCTCCGGGAATATAGGCGCCAATAGCAGGACGAGCAACGCCGGTAATTGCTTTGATGCTGTATAACGAACCGACCATCATCGCACCTGTATTTCCGGCACTTATAAAGGCGTCCGTTTTGCCGGAAGCCAATAAATGAAAGCCGATAGAAATAGAGGATTGTTGTTTTTCCTTTAATGCTTTTGTAGGATGCTCCTGCATTTCAATTACTTCAGAGGCGTGCACCACGGTTATATTTTCAGCAGTTATTTCATGTTCATTTATTAATGGAATCAGTTTATTTTCATCGCCTATTAATGTAAGATCAACATCATATTTATTATTTTCAGATAGAAAAAGTTTAACCCCTTTTATAGTTTCTAATGGAGCATAATCACCTCCCATCATATCAAGTGCTATATTCATAGATATCCTCTTAAATATTTTCGATAAAAATAAACTGTAAATTTTAATTATTTCGATTCCATGCAAAAAAAATCCAAAGTTAAAGTTGAAGTGAATCCGACTCTATCTTTGGATTGAATAAAAAAAGAAAACAACTTATCAGGCCTTGGCAGGCGCTTTTTCAGCCACTACTTTTCCTTTATAAAATAGTTTTCCTTCACTTGTGTGTGCGCGGTGACGAACATGAGTTTCCCCTGTAGTAGCGTCAACACTCAATGTGGGCGCATCTGCTTTATAATGTGTTCTTCTTTTTGCACTTCTTTGCTGACTGTGTCTGCGCTTTGGATTTGGCATAACCGTAGATTAAATATGATTAATTATTGTTTTTTTTAAATTGTTCTAGTCCTTTTTCAAAAGGATGATTATTTTCAGTAACTGTTGATTTCATTTTTTTCAGCATGGCCAGAATTTCTTTATTGCATTGCGGGCCGCCCATTTCATCTTCACTGCACATGCGCTGATTCGGAACACTCAACAAGATGAATTCATAAATCCACTCCGCAAGATGAAGATGACTTTCTGTTTGGGAAATATAAAAAACATCCGGATCTTCTTCATTCTCATTCATTTCTTCAGGGTTTGACACCTGTTTGATTACAACTTTAAACTCATCCCAAAGATCCATCGGCAAGGTATTTCCACAACGGTCACAAACCACATTCACACTTCCCCCTATTTCAAATTTCAGGATCATGAAAGAAGTGTTCTTTTCAAGTGCCAGCTTCACAGATGCATGGCAATCACTGAAATCGGTCACTTTATATTCAGCAAAGAACTTATCTTCTACCTGATAGTTAAATTCGTGGATACCAGGTTTTAATCCTACAAAAGCGATGTCATATTCACGGTGGTTTCCCATAACTAAAAAATAAAAGGGCTGCAAAGGTAAGGGAATTGGGTTAAATATTTTAATAAATATCAATCTTTTTACCTTTTTTCGTTAACAGGATTGCAATTTTTAAATCATTGTAAAGGAAATGGACCAGGAAAAAGTTTAATTCCTAACTTTATTTTTTGGTTCATATGCAAACAATAAATGCTTTCAATATAATTGGCAGTTGGAAATTATTGAATGACACTTTGAACATAGCCGGATATTGAACAGTGATGTTCACAAAATCCGGAAAAATGGCCTGGCAGGATTTATTTTAAAATAAGGAATGGTTATGTTGAATAAAATAATTTGAATGAGGATAAATAAAATGGAGGCCGAAAAGAAATAAGTCTTTTATGAGTGTGAAAAAATATTTCCCGAAAAAAAAATATTTATGGATTATAGCTTTTTTAGTAATTATTTTAATCAAAATTTTTTCTTCAGACAGCGATCGGGTAGAAGCTCTTTATTCTTCAAAATTTTATTTTCACTTTTCAATATTTCTGCGTTTTGTATTTGGATGGATTCCATTCAGTTTTGGCGATATCCTTTATTTCCTTGCAGGTTGCTGGCTCTTGTGGAAAACAATTAAAAATATAAGACTGCTTTTTAAAAAGAAGATTCCGGGAAAAGCCGCATTAAAAAAATTGGCAGATTTATTTTTATTGATGGCTGTTATTTATATCATTTTTAATATTTTTTGGGGAATAAACTACGACCGCAAAGGAATTGCTTATCAATTGGATTTGAAGCATTTAAATTATGATACTTCAGATTTGAAGATGCTTCAAAAACTTTTACTCGATAAAGTAAATGCTTCAAAAATTGCAGTGCTCCGGAATCATGAAAGCTATCCATCAAAAAAAGAGCTGATAAGGAGAGCACAAAAAAGTTATGCTGAAGCACAAAAGATCTATCCATTTCTTGAATATAAAAATCTTTCAGTAAAATCGTCGCTCTATGGCACAGTGGGCGACTATCTGGGATTCACGGGATATTACAATCCTTTTACCGGCGAGGCGCAAATCAACACAACTGTTCCTCTTTTTTTGCAGCCCTATATTGCAACTCATGAAATGGCCCACCAGCTTGGATATGCAAAAGAAAATGAAGCGAATTTTGTTGGCTATCTGGCAGCAGTAAATTCACATGATACGCTTTTTCATTATTCCACTTATTTTGATCTTTTTATTTATGCCAATCGTGAAGTATTTTATTTTGATTCCCTGTCTTCACACCTTGCGCTGCAACAATTAATTCCTGAAGTGAAAGATGATATTCGTGAATTGCGAAAATTCAATGCGGAACATCAAAGCTTGTTAGAACCTGCCATCACCTGGATGTATGGAAATTATTTGAAACTGAATAAACAACCACAAGGCATGCATACTTATAATGCAGTTGTAGGAATGTTAATAGCCTATTATAAGAAGTATGGTAAAATTTAAGGTGTTCTAAAAAATAAGAAAACAGCTTATTTGTTGCTTTACTGTCTTTACATTTTTAAAAAAATCCCGGATTCATTTTCCTTCATTTGAAAGATTTTCAAAAAATATCCTTCACCATTTGTATCTCTTCCGTTCTGCAGGTTGAAACGGTAATTGTGAACCGGGCAAATGATATTCCCTTTCGCGTCTAAAAAACCGGTTGATAAATCTCCGCCTGCATGCGGGCATTTGGATAAGCAGGCTCTTAGACCAACAGGTGTTTTAATAACGCAGATTAATTTTTCATTAATTTGAATGCTTGCAATATTATTTTCGAAATTAATTTCTTCAATATTTTGAGCAATCTTAATCCATTTTTCCTCTTTCTCCATTAATAAAAAAATTCTGCTTTGTAAGGATATTTCTGTTGATAAAGTTTTCGTACCTGGTTCAGAACTACCTGCCGCAATTCATGAATATTTGTTTTTTCAGTAGCTGAAATAAAAACACAATTTCCATTGGTATATGCCTGCCAGCGCTCTTTCAATTCTTCCAGTAATTGTTGCTTCACCGCGGGCTCCAGCCATTGATCAAACGTGTTTTTTTCATATTGATCCATTTTATTAAACACGGTAATAACTGGCTTTTCAAAGCTTTTTAATTCCTGCAATGTCTTATTTACCACCGCCAGTTGTTCTTCATATTTCGGATGAGAAATATCCACTACATGTACCAGGATATCTGCTTCGCGTACTTCATCCAAAGTGCTTTTGAAACTTTCGATCAGATGATGCGGAAGTTTACGGATAAATCCAACGGTATCGCTCAGAAGAAACGGGGTATGCCCCAAAACCACTTTTCGTGTGGTTGTATCGAGCGTCGCAAATAATTTGTTTTCTGCAAAAACATCACTCTTGCTCAGCAAATTCATGATGGTCGATTTCCCCACATTCGTATAGCCAACCAAAGCAACCCTGATAAATTCGCCACGCTCTTTTCTTTGGGTAAATGATTGTTTGTCTATTTCCAGTAATCTTTTGCGAAGCAAGCTGATTTTATCTTTTACTATACGACGATCCGTTTCTATTTCTGTTTCACCCGGACCACGGCTCCCAATGCCGCCACCTTGCCTTTCAAGATGTTTCCACATTCCTTTTAAGCGTGGTAGAATGTATTGATATTGGGCCAGTTCTACCTGCACTTTTGCCTGCGCCGTTTTTGCACGGGAAGCAAAAATGTCGAGAATCAAATCGCTTCTGTCTATTGTGGTTACTTTCAGTTCTTTTTCAATGTTCGATATTTGTGAACCGGTAAGCTCATCATCAAAAATGACGAGATCAACGTGTTTTCTTTCGGTAAAATTTTTGATTTCTTCT
>JAHEZB010000152.1 GCA_023251285.1 Chitinophagaceae bacterium
CTATACCCGGGGAAAACCTTCATATGGCACTCGATATTGATCTTCAAAAACTAGGCGAGCAGCTGATGGAGAATAAAGTAGGTTCAATCGTGGCGCTGGACCCCAAAACGGGGGGAATTCTGGCACTGGTGAGCAGCCCCACTTTTAACCCCAACCTGTTGACTGGCGCAGAGAGGAAAAAGCATTTTTCCCAGCTGTTTTTAGATCCACGATTACCACTTTATAACCGCGCTGTAAGCGCCACTTATTCGCCTGGCTCTACATTCAAAACCTTACAGGCACTGATAGGACTGCAGGAAGGAGTGATTGTTCCTTCTACAAGGTTTACATGTACCGGCGCTTTTTATGGTTGTGGCCGCCCGATGAAATGTTTGGATATTGGAACTTTTAATCTTACCCAGGCAATTACCGTATCTGATAATACTTATTTTGCCAATGTAATGCAACGTTGTATAAACAATCCGGTATATGGATCTGTGGATAGCGCTTTACGTGTGTGGGATCGTTACATGTATGGATTTGGTTTAGGAAACAAATTAGGAATTGATATTCCCGGAGAGCGTGCCGGCCTGATCCCAACACCTAAAACCTATAATCGCATTTATGGCGAAGGTCATTGGAATTTTTGCACCTTTCGTTCTGTAAGTATCGGACAGGGAGAAGTTTTGACAACTCCGCTGCAGGTGGCCAATGAAATGGCCTATATTGCCAACAAAGGCTGGTACGTTACCCCTCACATGATTGATTCCATTGATGGCGGAGATAAGTTTGATCTGCTCGATTCTTTTAAATTGCGCCATCGTCCTTTAAGTATTCCGGACTCAATTTTTAATTATGTAGCAGACGGAATGCAGGGCGTAATGGAAAGAGGAACAGGAGCGGCAGCAAAAGTTCCCGGAATTATAGTTTGCGGAAAAACGGGAACGGTTGAAAACTATTATAAAGGCATTAAGCAAAAAGACCACGCTGTTTTTGCTGCTTTTGCTCCAAGAGAAAATCCAAAGATCGCCATAGCCGTTATCTGTGAAAACGCCGGATTTGGCGCCAGTTCGTCGGCGCCTATTGCCAGCCTGATGATTGAAAAATATTTAAAAGATTCTATAACAGAACCGGATCGCGTGGCCCGCATAGAAGCTATTTCAAAATTGAACCTGATGCCGGCGCGCATTCTTGCCGAGATCAGGCAAAGAGATTCTATTGTTAAAGCCAAAAATGCAAAAGCGCTATTGGAAAAAACTTATATAAAGTCAATTAAAGACACTACTGGTATTGAAGAGGAAGACAATAGCGATGCATTGGACGAATTAAACAAGACAAATGACAGCACAACAAAAAAAGAATCAAAAGCTATTCCGCTAAAGGACACAATACCTGCAAAAAAAGAAAAAATAAAGTCGCAGCCGGTAAATGCGGTACTTCCCGATAGAAAAAAGGCCAAAATCAAATATGATTCTTTACACTAAAACACTATTTCACCTTTAAATGCGAGATCATGCTATCATATCCAAAGGAATAGACTGGCTAAGTGTATGGCTGTACATTATCCTCGTTTCTATTGGCGTTCTGTGTATTTTTTCTGTTGAATATCACAATACCGGTGACATATGGCAAAATATTATCGGC
This sequence comes from Chitinophagaceae bacterium, assembly GCA_023251285.1. Lineage (GTDB taxonomy): Bacteria > Bacteroidota > Bacteroidia > Chitinophagales > Chitinophagaceae > Ginsengibacter. Next base: position 1,624 of record JAHEZB010000152.1, read on the forward strand.
CTTAAAAAAAATTATTCCCGCCAATTACTATTTATAGGTATTTCCGCGATTCTTGCCATCTTTATTTTACTCACCGATAGTAAGTTTTTTACGGCAACCGCCAATCTCAGTTATGCATTTGGCATCCTGCTTATGATGGCTACTTTTGTTTTGGGAAAGGATATTAATGGATCCAAATCGTGGATACCTATGGGTTTTTTCAATCTTCAACCCGTTGAAACGTGTAAAATTTTTACAGCTTTGGCGCTCGCAAAATATTTGTCGCGCCCGGAAACAAATTTCCAAAATACCAGGTCTCAATTGATCGCCGCTGCGATTGCTTTAACACCGGCCGTTTTTTCTGTTTTGCAAAATGAAACAGGACTTGCACTTGTTTATTTTTCATTTTTAATTCCGATGTATCGTGAAGGGCTTCCACCTATTTATCTGATTATCGGGTTTTCATTTGGTGTCCTCGTGGTGGCTACGATATTGGTCGAAAAAAATCTGTTGGCACTGATCCTGACGATAATCGCCGGGATTGTTATTTATGTTTTAAGAAGAACAATCAAGCGAGATAAAGCTGTTTTAATTGTAATTCTGGGACTTTGGGTGCTGTGTGTCGGAATTCAAAGGTTTGCAGTTCCTTATATTTTCAAACATGTTCTGCATCAATACCAGGTAGAAAGAATTATGAACACCTTTGGCGTTGATTATGTTCCTGATGCGGAAACGGTACTTTTGAGCAAAGAAGACAAATTAGAGCAGAGCAAAACAAAAAAAGCGGCAAAAGCGAAGGAAAATTATAACGTAAAACAATCAAAAATTGCAATCGGTTCCGGCGGATTTTGGGGAAAAGGGTTTTTAAAAGGAACACAGACACAAGGTGATTTTGTGCCGGAACAACACACCGATTTTATCTTCACTTCTGTGGGAGAGAACTTTGGTTTTTGGGGAAGTACATTAGTCGTCCTTTTATACATTGTCTTTATGCTTCGGATTGTTTTTTTGGCCGAGCGGCAGCGAAGTACCTTCACGCGGGTGTATGCCTATAGCGTTGCGGCAATCATCTTTTTCCACGTGTCGATTAATATTTGTATGACCATAGGCCTTGCTCCTGTCATCGGCATTACTTTGCCTTTATTCAGCTATGGCGGCTCATCATTGCTTACGTTTACCATTTTAATTTTTATCCTGATAAGATTGGATGCAGACAGGCAAATGGTTTTGAGGTAGAACCGATTGTTATAAGAACACAAATCCGGTTTGTTTGTTCATTTGCTGCTGTTGATTTCTATGCAACTCTTTAGAATTGAAACGTGGTATAATTCGTGCAATTAGTGTAATTCGTGGCAAAAAAATTTTTTAAATGAAAATCATTCCCTTAAGTGAAGGAGCTTTTACGGTAGATCAGACAAAAAAGTTTATTCCTTTTGATGTTGATCACGATGATCTGCAAAAAAGAAATAAAGGAAGCATTTTAGTAGAGATACAACCATTTGTCGTCATTACTTCAAAAGATATTATTCTTTGCGACACAGGCCTCGGGCATGCAGATGAAAGCGGACAATTGCAGATTCATAAAAATCTTGCTGCCAATGGAATCAATTCATCAGATGTTACAAAAGTCCTTTTGTCTCATTTACATAAAGATCATAGCGGCGGAATCGGAATGCGGGACAAAAACCAGCCTTCGTTTGAAAACGCCACTTATTTCATCAATAAAAACGAATGGGAATTTGCCTTCAAAAAGGAATCTTCTTCTTATCGTACTCATGATTTTTCATTTTTGGATAAAAACGGAAAAGTAACATTTACGGAAGGTGATGGTGATATTGATGGTTACATTCATTATGAATTAACAGGAGCACATTCCCCTTTTCACCAGGTGTTTAAAATTGTTGAAAACGATGAAACCGTTTTCTTTGGAGGCGATGTAGCGCCTCAGTTACAACAAATGAAGAACCGGTTCAAGGCGAAATATGATTATGACGGCGCTGCGGCAATGCAATTGAGAATGCAATGGTGGAAAATCGGGCAGCAGGAAAAATGGACTTTTTTATTTTATCATGATATAAAAAATCCGGTTTTTTCGTTTTAATTTCAAACAGATGAATGAATATTTTAAAATAGGCAAACTCGCAGCTACTTATGGCACGGAGGGGCAATTAATTCTAGAACATAGCCTTGGCAAGAAAACATCGTTAAAGGGCCTGGAAACTATTTTTATCGAAGAAAAAAAAGAAAGTTTTCTCCCTTATTTTATTTCTTCAACCAAAATAAAGAATGAAAAGGAAACTTACGTCAAGCTTGATGGAATTGATTCAAAAGAATCTGCAAGGGTTTTGGTAAAAAAAGAAGTTTGGTTGAATGAGAATGACTTTAAGAAATTTTCAGCTTCTGCCGCGCCTATTTCTTTGCTTGGCTTTACAATTATTAATGATAAAAAAGAACTCGGGGAAGTGATTGAGGTGATAGAACAGCCGCACCAGATATTGTGTACTATTTTATTTAATGGGAAAGAAATTTACATTCCCATTCATGAAGATTTTTTGGAAAAAGTAGATAAAAGAAACCGAAAATTGTATGTGGCGCTTCCTGAAGGATTACTAGACCTTTAGAAAAAGTGGAGAGCGAAAGCGCCGGTGCCAATGAATTTTTGAAAACAGCAAACGTGCTTATTTATTGTTTTGCTGTATTAGTAAATAAGCAGACTAATAAAAGGTGGAGGATATCGGACTCGAACCGATCACCTCAAACATGCCATGCTTGCGCTCTACCAGATGAGCTAATCCCCCGTTTTATTTCAAAGAAACCGCCGCAAAAACTCTTTCCTGCGGCGGCAAATATAATGACAAAATGTGGAAAGCAAAATGCAAAATGCGGAAACATCGAACGTTCAACCTTGACACTTAACCTTCAGACTAATCTCCCCAAATCTCTGCTTTTCCTTCCAGCCACAGTTTTACCAAACGGTTAGAAACAGATTTTGGTCTTTCCAGGGGATAACCCAAAGCTCTGTCCCAGCAAAGACTGGCCAAAACTCCCAAAGAACGCGCAACTCCAAAAAGCACGGTATAAAATTCATATTCTACCATTCCATAGTGAACCAATAAAGCGCCACTGTGTGCATCTACATTCGGCCAGGGATTTTTTATTTTCGCAATCGAGCCGAGAATGTTCGGAACAGTTTCATAGATATTCCAGACAGTTTGAACCAATTTATCATCCGGCATGTGCTTTTTACCAAATGCCATTTGAGCTTCAAATCGCGGATCGGTTCTTCTTAAAACAGCATGTCCATATCCGGGAACGACTTTTCCTTCTGACAAAGTTTTCTTTACATAAGTTTCAATCTGCTCTTTTGTTGGAAGGTCACTTCCGATTTCTTTCTGCATTTCAAAAATCCATTTGATCACCTCCTGGTTGGCAAGTCCGTGTAAAGGCCCTGCCAATCCATTCATTCCCGCAGCAAAAGAAAGGTATGGATCACTCAAAGCTGAACCAACCAAATGGGTGGTATGAGCAGAAACGTTGCCGCCTTCATGATCAGAATGAATCGTCATATAAAGCCGCATCAGTTCTTTAAAACTTTCATCCTCATAGCCCAGCATGTGGGCAAAATTACCGGCCCAATCCAGCAATCCATTTGGCTGAATGTGTTTTCCGTTTTTATATTTTCTGCGATATACATAAGCTGCGATTCTTGGAAGTCGGGCAATCAAATCCATTGCGTCATCAAATACCGGAGACCAATAATCTTTTTTGCTCATTCCTTCTGCATATTTTTTTGCAAACACACTTTCCGTTTGAAGCGCCATAATTCCGACCACAAATTGGGTCATGGGGTGTGCTGTTTCAGGCAATGATTCAATCGTGTCGAATACGTAATTCGGCACGTGGCTTCTGCGCTGCCAAACGCTGCTCATGTGCTGTGCATCTTCGTCGGTTGGCATATCTCCTACCAGCATTAAATAAAATAATCCCTCCGGCAAAGGCTCACTCCCGCCCTCTGCTTTCGGAAGTTTTTCTTTTAATTCAGGAATAGAATATCCGCGAAAACGAATGCCATCCTGGGAATCGAGAAGAGAGGTTTCTGTAACTAATCCCGTAATACCGCGCATGCCCTGGTAGATCTGTGATAATCTTACTTCGCCAATGATCCGGTCGCCGTGCTCTTTTACAATGTCTTTTACTTCTGCAGCAACAATGTCTGCCTTCGCCTTAAATTTGTCTTTAATTACTCCCATAGTATAAAATAGTTGTTATTGTGATTGATCGTTGTTGAAGAAATTCAACAGCGTTAAAGTTAACCATAGAGCAGGTTTTCAACAAAAGAAATATTTGAAGAGATGGAGATCAACGACCAGCGGCAAAAGCGATTCGCACCAGCTCGTCCATCATCTGAAATGCTTATTTGGATGTTCTCCTATATAAATACCAGGCGAGAATGGCAAAAGCAAAGTTGGGCAACCATGCCGCCACAATGGGATTAAAATTTCCTTTTAAAGCAAATACTGAAG
>JAHEZB010000153.1 GCA_023251285.1 Chitinophagaceae bacterium
AAAGGCTGAGTACAAGAAAGACATTTATAATACTGCTATTATATCCATTCTTTGCAGCACATTTTTACTCAGAGCCCTTTTGATTATTTCCAGATCTTCGATCGCTCATTTTTTGAGGATAGATGATCATCCGGAATTTATTACTTATGCAGCACTGATCATTGCCCTCGATACACTGTCCACCTTGCCTTATGCGAAACTTCGTCTGGATCAAAGGCCGAGAAAATATGCACTCATCCGCATTTCGAGCATCGTTTTGCAGATTTTTGCCATCTACTTTTTATTATCCATTTGCCCCCGGCTTGCTAAAGAATCTCCCAGTGGATTTTTTGGCACCTTTTACAAACCAGAATACGGAGTTGGTTATTATATGATCGCCAATTTGCTGGGATCTTTTTTTGCTTTTGCTTTTCTGTATAAAGAGTTTTTCTCTTTCAGATTCAAATTCAACAGACAAGTATGGACCACGATGATGATCTATTCAATGCCGCTAATCATTGCAGGCTTTGGAGGAATGATCAATGAAACTTTCGACAGGATCATGCTTTCATGGCTTGCGCCGGTTGGAGATAATATTACAGCAGCAAAAGACCAGGTGGCGATCTATTCAGCGTGTTATAAATTATCCATCCTGATCACTTTATTTATCCAGGCATTCCGGATGGGAGCAGAACCGTTTTTCTTTAAACAAGCAGAAGGTCAGAATCCACAAAAAGTGTACGCAAGGGTGATGAAATTTTTCGTCATTACCATCACCGTAATGTTCCTTGTTGTTGCTTTGTATATCGACATCTGGAAATATTTTCTAAGCACTGACCCGGTGAAACTTAAAATCTATTGGACAGGTCTGAAAGTAGTTCCTATCCTGCTCCTGGCCAATATGTTCCTTGGAATTTATTACAATCTTTCTATCTGGTATAAGCTAACACATAAGACAATTGCAGGAGCATATATTACTTTAATCGGTGCGGTATTAACCTTGCTCATCAATTTTATTTTCATTCCTTATTTTGGTTATATGGCTTGCGCATGGGCTACTTTTCTATGTTATTTCAGTATGATGGTTATTTCATTCATCTGGGGACAAAAAGATTACCGGGTTCCTTATGCATGGAAAAAACTTTGTGCTTATATTGTCATTGTGGTGCTGCTATTTTTTATTCACCGCGCATTAACACATTTCTTCATCAGTACACTTTTCAACTTTGTTTCCGCTACAGTATTGTTGCTGCTCTATGTGTGGTTTATCCTGAACGTGGAATGGAAAGAGTTTCAGAGAATGCCGGTTGTGGGAAAATATTTTAAAGACGGGAATGTTATTCTGCGGAAAAGGTAGCTTTATGCAATTTCCAAAGCATTTACTTCCAGTTTAAAACCTAATTTTCCCATTATCTCTTCGCACTCCTTTCACTGAAGGCCAAATGATTTTACATCTGCTAATCCAAGTTGAGCTAAAACATTTCGAATTGTATGGGAATCGTCATCTTCATAAGAAGAATCGTTAAGAGATTGTTCTGCCCAATCTGTTAATTGTGTCAAAGAAATCTGATGTTTCAGGTAAGCCAATAATTTATCTGCGATAATTTTTTTCGTAATCATGTCTATAATTTTTTATGCCCCTTATCAACAGGAAATTTTTCATGAATTTCGCTTAAAACATTCTTCTCATCATATACCTCCTGCTAAAACTTCAAAGTTATTTCCTGACTATCAACTTCTTTTAAATACAATGCTTTCCAACCATGTCTGCCTTTTATTTCAAAAGAATAAATCCTTCCTCCATCTGCCTTTTCTATCCATGTTTCGTAATCAAACTCATTCTTTTTCCGTTTTTTAAAACTCATCAACAAAAGATATTATAAAACAAATAAAGTTAACGATAAAATGAGAATACTGCTTTAATGAAATGCTCATTTTTATCAAAACCATATACAAAAAGAAAGATTTTACACCAAACTTAATTCGGTGTAAAATCTTTCTTTCTGTTCTGTTATTAAACGTTGCTATTATTGGGCCATTTGCATCACATCCTGCGCCGCATTTGCTTTTGTATTCTGGCGTTTGAATAAGTTCACATCCATCTTTCCGAAGTGATAGGTAAAGTTCACCCGAACGATCTGCGGATTATTTAAACGGCTGTAATTTTGTATAAAATAAGGGCTTTCAGAATATTGATCCTGAATGCGTGTACGGAAAATATCATTCATGCTTACGCTCAATGAAGCTGCATTGTTCTTTAAGAAGCTTTTCTTAACAGCAATGTCTGTTCCCCAGAAGGATTTAATATAACCTTGTGAAGAACTTTGTGCCTGGCCAAAAGGTCCGCCGCTTCCCGGTCCACCCTGGCTGTTATTGATGGGTAAATTTGTTTTGCTTTGATAATCACCAGACAATTGGATACTAAAGTTTGCAGGCAGTTTAAAGTTGCTGTTCAATTTTCCAAACCAACTCACCATCGCATCCTGTGAAACGCTTCCGGGAATATTGGAAGTATTGATCTTGGATTGGTACACATTCACGTTAGTTGTCAAATCCCACCATTTGGTCAGCTTATTAATCGAAGTTATTTCCGCCCCATAAGAATAACTGGAATTGGCATTGATGTACGTATTGATAATATCGCTTTTCCCGGTAAACGGATTGGTTCCGGGACTAAGATAACGGGTGATCAGGTTGTTGGAATGTTTATAGTAAATAGAGCCGAGCAGATTATTTCCACCTTTGAAAGTCTTGCTGTAACTCATCTCAAAGGAATTGGTGAATTCCGGTACAAGTGCAGGATTACCGCGGGTTATATTCAAACTATCTGTATAGTCGGTAAAAGGAATTAACTGAAAAAAGTTTGGCCTGTTAATCCGGCGTGTAGCGCTCAATTGCAATTCCTGGTTGTTTTTTAATTTCTAGCTCAGGAATAAAGACGGGAACAAACTTACAGGGTATTTATTGCTAAATTTTTCCGCAGTGGTGGTCAGTTCACCATTATAATTCGAACTTTCTGCTCTTACACCCGCCTCGTATCCAAAATTTTTAATGCTGCTTTTTACGCTTGCGTAGGCTGCAAAAACATTGTCGGTACTTTTATAATCGTTGGTGCCGGCCGGAATTTTTATAAGGTTTGTAGTATTTGTTCCTGAAAAGTTATCATTGTTCTGTCCGATTTGGTGTTGTTGAAATCTGAGGCCTGCTTCCAGTTTCGATTGTTTTTGTTTGCCAAAAGGTAACGCATAATCAGTTTGCATCGTGAGAAATTTAATTTTACCATCGTTGGAAACCTGTTGAAGTTGTGTGCCACCAATGGTATTGCCATTCAAATAATTAGTGGTATATAAAGAAGTTCCATCGTTTGCGCCTGAAAAATAATTGCCGTTTGCAGTAAGTTGTTCTCCATCTTTTGGAAAATTATAAACATAATCCAACTGCAATCCGTTTGCATCAAAAGTCCTGGAACCAGAAGTGTAGCGAACGCTATTCGCACTTTTTACTCCACTGCTTAAAAGGCTATCAGTAGTGGAATGAATGGTTTCATTCGGATCAAATTTTCCATGCACTTTAATAACTCCTAAAGAAATAGTAGCGCGGTTGGTCACATAATAATCAAGCCCTAATTTACCAAAAACAAATGCTCCGTTCATTTTACTGATATCTGTTTGAGAAACTTTTGTCAAAGTGTCGCCGAGGTTGGTACGATCGGTAGTTCCGGTAGTATTGCCCTTTATTTCGTGCAACATTCCGGCAGCTGAAAAGTTAAATTTATTTTGTCTTACATTAAAATTAGCGCCTCCGTTTATCGCTCCACGACTGTCAACTCCGGCAGAAATATTTCCGTTGTAGCCACTGGCTTTGTTCTTTTTCAAAACAATATTTAATATCCCTGCATTGCCGCCCGAAGCGTCGTATTTCGCAGAAGGATTCGTGATTACTTCCACACTCTGAATAGCGTCGGCTGGTATCTGATCGAGGGTTAAAGTGGTCGGGCGACCGTCTACATAAATCTGCGGAGCGGCATTTCTGAGTTTTACGTTTCCATCAATATCAACCTGCACAGAAGGTACATTTCGCATCACATCTACTGCAGTTCCACCGGCACTTACAATATTCTTTTCTACATTAAAAACTTTTTTATCAATATCCATTTTTAAAGCCGGTGCCGAACCTACAATCGTTACTCCGGCCAATACTTTTGTGTCTGTTTCCAGCTTTAAATTTCCAAGATCTTTATCCGTTGAAAATCCGGGACCTGGTTTAAATGACACATCTTGTATAAGTGTTTTAAAACCGCTGTTGCTAACACGCAACTGCAGCTTTCCCATTACCGGCACACCTGTAAAATTAAAATCACCATTATTTTTAGTCATGACGCCAGTGATCAACAGCATTTTCATTTTTTTGGTAGCGGTGTCCATTTGCTGATGAAGCAACAGAACTGAAGCACCTTCTATCGGTTTTCCGTCCACTGCTGTGATCTTGCCGTATAAATGGCCACTGTTTTTCATAGCGGCAGGCATTGCTTTTGGATATTGCGCATATGTTTGAGCGGTAACAAAAATTAACGCCGCCAGAATTATTTTTTTCATTTTGTTTTAATTTGAACCGCAAAACTACTTCCGGGCAAAATCTATTTTTTAGTAAATGAGATGAGCGGCTAAAATCCTGCGACGAAATGCTAAAATTAATTTTGTTGACCGGCAATGAAGGCTTTAAAAATTTCCGGTTAACGAAGAAACGGAGGAGCGATAAGTGTCGCTGAGCGGCAATTCCAGTGAATCAATAAATACGCTTGATTTTCGTATTGCCGTAATAAAAGAAATGGAAACAATGTAAGATTTATGAATGCGGATAAATGTGGATGCGGGCAACTGCTCTTCAATGGTTTTCATCGGCATTCTCGTTAGCAGCGGATGTTTGGTACTTTTCAGATGAAAACTGATATAATCCTTCAATGCTTCAATATAAATGATGTCGGCAAGCGTAATTTTTACCATACTGTAATCCGCATTTACAAAAATGTATTCCGGCTTAGCTTCAATTTTCGGTGTTGATCGTAATTCAAATAATTGTTTTGCTTTGTTGCAGGCTTTCATAAAACGATCAAGTGAAACCGGTTTTACCAGGTAATCGGTCACGTCAAGATTATAGCCTTCTAACGCATATTGCTTATAAGCTGTAATCAGTATGATCATTGGTTTTTCCGTCATGCTTTCAATAAACTGAAGGCCGGTAAGACCCGGCATTTGAATATCTAAAAAAATAAGATCAATTACTTGCTGCTGCATTTCTTTCATCGCATCCATTACATTCTCGCAACCGGCAATTAGCTTCAAAAAAGGTACTTTGCTGATATTATCCACCAGCAATTCCAATGCTAACGGTTCATCATCTATTGCAAGGCATCGGATCATTAGCTTAGATTTATTTGAAGGGAAACTATGAACATTTGCTTACTGTTTGTGATATCGAGCGTATATTTTCGCGGGTACAAAAGGTCAAGCCTTCTTCTGACATTCGCGAGCCCAATGCCGCTTGCCTTGTCTTTTATTTGCTTTGAAGCTGGATCATATTTATTGCTTACACGAAAATAAAGAATATTATCTTTTGCTTTCAGACCTATGTCAATGTGCGGATTTTCTATAAAGCCGGTTCCGTGCTTAAAAGCGTTTTCAACAAAAGGAATCAGCAGCATCGGATCTATCTGGTACGGTTTATCGCTCTTGCAGATATTGACCGTTACTACTACTTTTTTGCTAAGCCTTTGCTGCTGCAGGTCGATATAGCTTTGAAGGTATTCCTCTTCGTTTTCCAGCGACACTTTTTCTTCATCATTTTCATAAAGCATATATCTCATCAACGAAGAAAATTTGATTAATGAAGGTTCCAGTTCCGCAGATTGTTTTCGTGCGAGAGCCACCATATTATTCAACACGTTGAACATAAAATGGGGGCTTGCCTGCGAACGAAGCAAGGATAATTCTGTTTTAAGATGCTCGGTTTCTTTGTCTTTTGCCAACCTGTCCTGGATAAATTTATCACGTATGGTTTTATAAGCCACACTGCACGCAAAAATGAACATAAACAGAAAAAAACTAACAACAAGATGCGCATTGAAAGTAAAATCCATTTTGGTAA
>JAHEZB010000154.1 GCA_023251285.1 Chitinophagaceae bacterium
AACGATATTCCAAAAAGGAGCTGAAGTAAAGAAATATTTAAAACAACAAAATTCCAAAACCCCGTAAAGGGGTTTTGGATAAATTTAAAAAATATATGCAAAAAAAAGAAAATCGTCCGCGTCCTACGTTTTCTCAAATAACTATCGGTCTTACTTCTCCCGATTCTATTCTTGAAAGGAGTTATGGGGAAGTTTTAAAACCTGAAACAATCAATTATCGTACTTACAAACCTGAAAGAGACGGTTTGTTTTGCGAAAGGATTTTTGGGCCGGTAAAAGATTACGAATGTGCTTGCGGAAAATACAAACGTATCCGTTATAAGGGTATCGTGTGCGATCGCTGTGGAGTAGAAGTAACAGAAAAGAAAGTACGTCGCGAAAGAATGGGACACATTAAATTAGTCGTTCCTGTAGTTCACATCTGGTATTTTAAATCACTTCCTAATAAAATCGGTTACCTGCTGGGAATGAGTTCCAAGAAATTGGAAACCATCGTTTATTATGAAAGATATGTAGTAATTCAGGCTGGTATTCGTGCTGATAAAGGACAGAATTACAGCGATCTTTTAACGGAAGAAGAATACCTGGATATTTTGGATACCCTTCCAAAAGACAACCAGTTATTGCCTGATGAAGATCCTGATAAGTTCATCGCAAAGATGGGCGCCGAAGCCGTTCACGACATGTTGCAGCGTATTGACTTGGATCAGCTTTCTTTTGATCTTCGCAACTCTGCTGCCAACGAAACTTCACAGCAGCGTAAAGCTGATGCTTTAAAACGCCTTAGTGTGGTTGAAGGTTTCCGCGATGCTAATACAAGAATTAATAACCGTCCTGAATGGATGGTGATGCAATATATTCCGGTAATTCCACCTGAACTGCGTCCTTTGGTTCCGTTGGATGGTGGCCGTTTTGCATCATCTGATCTGAATGATTTGTATCGTCGTGTTATTATCCGTAATAACCGTTTAAAAAGATTGTTGGAAATTAAAGCACCTGAAGTAATTCTTAGAAATGAGAAACGTATGCTGCAGGAAGCAATCGATTCTTTGTTTGATAATTCACGTAAATCCAATGCGGTAAAAGCAGAAGGTGGACGTGCATTAAAATCATTGAGCGATGTTTTGAAAGGTAAACAAGGTCGTTTCCGTCAAAACCTTTTGGGTAAACGTGTTGATTACTCTGGCCGTTCTGTAATTGTAGTAGGCCCTGAATTAAAAATGCATGAATGTGGTTTGCCAAAAGATATGGCTGCTGAATTGTTCAAGCCGTTTATCATTCGTAAACTGATTGAAAGAGGGATTGTAAAAACAGTAAAGAGCGCACGCAAATTAGTAGATAAAAAAGAAGCGATCATTTGGGATATTCTTGAAAATATTTTAAAAGGGCATCCGATCATGCTGAATCGCGCCCCAACATTGCACAGGTTATCTATCCAGGCATTTCAACCTAAATTGATTGAAGGAAAAGCAATCCAGCTTCATCCTTTGGTAACAACAGCATTCAACGCGGATTTTGATGGTGACCAGATGGCGGTTCACGTTCCATTGAGTAGTGCTGCAATTCTGGAAGCGCAAATGTTGATGCTTTCTTCTCATAATATTTTGAATCCGCAGAATGGTACACCAATTACTCTTCCATCTCAGGACATGGTATTGGGATTGTATTATATTACTAAAGGAAAAAAATCTACTCCTGAAGAGCCGGTAAAAGGTGAAGGAAAGGTTTTCTATTCTCCGGAAGAAGTTATCATCGCGTATAACGAACACAAGCTCGATCTTCATGCAGGTATCAAGGTAAAAGCGAATGTCAGAAACAATGATGGTACACTTACGAATAAACTGATAGAAACTACTGTTGGCCGTGTAATATTTAACCAGCACGTTCCTAAAAGTGTGGGATTCATCAACGCATTGCTTACTAAAAAATCTTTGCGGGAAATCATTGGTGACATTATAAAATGGACCAACATTCCAACCACTGCAAAATTCCTTGATGATATTAAATTGCTTGGTTTCCGCATGGCGTTTAAAGGTGGATTGTCATTCAATATCAACGACCTTATCATTCCTGATACCAAAGCATCGATGATTGAAAATGCTACCGGCGAAGTCGATGAGGTATGGGATAACTACAACGCAGGCTTGATTACCAACAATGAAAGATACAACGGTATCATTGACATCTGGAGCCGTGTAGATACACGCTTGACAGAGACTTTGATTCGTGAATTAGCGGCAGATAAACAAGGATTTAATTCAGTTTACATGATGCTTGATTCAGGTGCGCGTGGTTCCAAACAACAGATCAAACAGCTCGCGGGAATCAGGGGATTGATGGCTAAGCCGCGTAAATCAGGAAGTACCGGAAGTGAAATTATTGAAAATCCAATTCTTTCAAATTTTAAAGATGGATTAAATGTATTGGAATATTTTATCTCAACACATGGTGCACGTAAAGGTCTTGCGGATACAGCGTTAAAAACAGCGGATGCTGGTTATCTTACCAGAAGACTTGTGGACGTTGCGCAGGATGTGGTGATTAATGAAGAAGATTGTGGCACATTAAGAGGTATTACGGTTTCAGCATTGAAAGATAATGAAGATGTGATTGAGCCATTATACGACAGGATTCTGGGAAGAACATCCTTGCACAATGTGTATGATCCGGTAGGCGATGAATTATTGGCCGAAGCAGGTTCTATCATTAATGAAGACGTAGCGCATGCAATCAATGATGCCGGTGTGGAAAGTATGGAAATCCGTTCTGTACTTACCTGCGAAAGCCGTCGCGGTGTGTGTGTAAAATGTTATGGTAAAAACCTTGCCTCAGGGTATACAGCTCAGAAAGGAGATGCAGTAGGAATTATTGCTGCTCAATCTATTGGTGAACCAGGAACACAGCTTACGCTTCGTACCTTCCACGTGGGTGGTGTGGCAGGTTCTGCTTCAGTAGAATCCACACTGACTGCACGTTTTGATGGTACGGTTCAGTTTGACGGATTGCGTACGGTTGATGCAGTAAATAATGCCGGTGAAAAGATAAAAGTAGTTATTGGTCGTACAGGTGAAGTAAGAATTATGGATGTTAAAAATGATCGTTTACTCATCAGTAATAATGTTCCTTATGGTTCTACACTTAACGTAAAAGACGGCCAGAAAGTGACGAAGGGAGAGCCAATTTGTACATGGGATCCATTTAATAACGTAATTGTTTCTGAAATTGATGGTGTTCTCAAATTTGAAAATATTATTGAAGGCGTTACCTATCGTGAAGAAGCAGATGAGCAAACCGGGCATAGAGAAAAAGTAGTTATCTAAACAAAAGATAAGGCATGCATTCCTTCTATGTTGATCGAAGGTAAAAAAGAAACCAAATCTTATAACCTTCCTGCAGGATCTCATATTACCATGGAAGAAGGGGAAGAAGTAAGAGCAGGGCAGGTGGTTGTAAAAATACCTCGTGTGTTGGGTAAATTAAGAGATATCACCGGTGGTCTTCCACGTGTTACTGAATTGTTTGAAGCAAGAAATCCGGGTAATCCGGCAGTAGTTTCTGAGATTGATGGAGTGGTTTCTTTTGGAAATATCAAGCGTGGTAACCGTGAAATAATTGTAGAAGCAAGAGACGGTGTGGTAAAGAAATACTTAGTTCCGCTCACCCGACAAATTCTTGCACAGGATGGCGACTTCGTAAAAGCAGGAGTGGCATTGTCTGATGGCCAGATTGCACCGGCAGATATTCTTTCAATCAAGGGGCCATTTGCTGTACAGGAATATGTAGTGAATGAAATTCAGGAAGTATATCGTTTGCAGGGTGTAAAAATCAATGACAAACACATTGAAACAATCGTTCGCCAGATGATGCGTAAAGTAACCATCGAAGATGCCGGCGATACCAAGTTCCTTGAAGGAGATACTGAAGACCGCTTTGATTTTAATACTGAAAACGACTGGATATTTGACAAAAAAGTAGTTACCGAGTCAGGAGACAGCACTAAAATGCGCCCTGGTAAAATTGTAACTTTAAGAGAAGTAAGAGAAGAGAATTCCATCCTTCGTCGTGCAGATAAAAAACCGGTTGAATTCCGCGATGCCCGTCCTGCAACATCTTCACCGTTGTTGTTAGGGATTACAAAAGCATCTTTGGGAACCCAAAGCTGGATTTCTGCCGCTTCATTCCAGGAAACAACCAAAGTATTGTCATCTGCAGCTATTCAGGGCAAAACAGATACCATGCTGGGCCTGAAAGAAAATGTAATCACCGGCCATCCGATACCGGCTGGTACAGGATTGCGCGAGTTTGAAAACATGATCGTTGGTAGCAAAGAAGAATATGAATTGCTGATGACTACCAAAGAAGCAATGGCATTTGATGAAGAAGAATAAATTAATGTGATGATTTGCTAATGTGCTGTTATGCTAATGAATAGAAAAAGGAGTAAGAGAAATCTTGCTCCTTTTTTCGTTCAAAACGTTTTTCAAAACAAAATGCAAATCAGCTTTATTCCTTCGTTTGCTGTAATTCCAATCATACTGATAACATTCATTATCGCCTTCATTCCAATAAATAACAAGCACAACAAACAAATAAATATTGCTGATTCTTATTTGTCTGATACTGTACTTCTTCATTTTCCTGTATATTTAAACCTTCAAAAAAATTACCGATGAAAAGATATTTATCCTTTATTATTTTCCTTTTATTCTGCTTTTCTTCTTTTGCTCAAAATCAAGACAGTACCTGGTTTGTAAATAATTATACTAAACTGGAACAATACATTCCAATGCGGGATGGTGTAAAACTGTTTACATCCATTTATATTCCAAAAGATCAGAGCTCGAAACATCCCTTTTTAATGACCCGCACGCCATATTCATGCGCGCCTTACGGGGCCGATAAATTCATGAGCGTTTGGCATTCTTATAAAATGGCTTATGCAAAAGAAAATGTCATTTTTGTTACCCAGGATGTTAGAGGACGATATATGAGTGAAGGAACATTTGTGGATGTAAGGCCTTTTAATAAAAATAAAAGAGGAAAAGAAATTGATGAAGCAAGCGACAGTTATGATGCGATAGACTGGCTGGTAAAAAATATCAAAAACAACAATGGAAAAGTTGGTGTAACCGGCACCTCTTATCCGGGGTTTTATTCAACAGAAGCGGCGCTCAGCGGGCATCCTGCTTTGGTTGCTGTTAGCCCGCAGGCGCCGGTTACCGACTGGTTTATGGGTGATGATTTTCATCACAAAGGCGCATTTTTTGTAATGGACGGATTTTCTTTTTATCCCTTTTTTGGAACGCCACATCCTAAACCATCTACAACTTATACTCATGGGTTTTCTTTTCAGTCTGACGATAATTACAATGCGTATTTAAAGACAGGAGCTTTGAAAAATTTTGCAAGATTAATGGGCGATTCTATTCCTTTCTGGAACGAATTGTATCAGCATCCAAATTATGACGATTGGTGGCAGGCAAGAAATGCGCGAAATGGTTTATATAACGTAAAACCTGCGATGCTTTGGGTGGGCGGATTGTTCGATGCAGAAGATTGCTTTGGCGCCTGGAATTCTTATAAAGCCAATGAAAAGCAAAGTCCTCAAACTGACAGCCGAATTGTAATGGGCCCTTGGTATCACGGGCAATGGAGCCGTGAAGGAAGCTACCTGGGTAATGTAAGATTTGGAAGCAATACGTCTGCTTTTTTCCAGGACAGCATTGAGATTCCTTTCTTCAATTATTATTTATTGGGAAAAAGAAATACTGCCAGCATTGCTGAAGCCAACATATTTTTTACGGGGGAAAATAAATGGCATCGTTTTAATAAATGGCCACCTGAAAATGTACACGAACAAAATCTTTATTTAGGATCTGATGCAAGTTTATCATTAAATGATAAGCCAAAAGATTGGAAAGGATATGATGAATATACGAGCGATCCTGCGCATCCTGTACCTTATACACAAGATATTCATTTTAGAAGAACACGGGAATATATGGACGACGATCTGAGATTTGCTTCACGCCGGCCAGATGTGTTAACTTATGAAACGCCGCTATTGAACGAGGATGTAACCCTTGCGGGTACGG
>JAHEZB010000155.1 GCA_023251285.1 Chitinophagaceae bacterium
AAGTGATTCCATCCGCTTCAACATGAAGAGCGGCAAAGGCCTTACAAAAAGTACTTATACCCAACAAGGAGAAATGTATGTGTATGGACAGGTTATAAAAAAAGTAAGCCCCGATGTTTTTTATGCGCTGCGCGGAAGATTTACAACCTGTAATCTTGATACGCCACACTTTGCTTTTATCAGTAATAAAATAAAATTTATTAATAACAAAGTAGCGATTTCCGGCCCTGTGCATCCGGAGTTTGAAGGAGTTCCGATCCCGATCTATTTTCCTTTTGGAATTTATCCGTTGAACCAGGGAAGGCATTCAGGATTTCTTTCTCCAAATTTTACGGTAAATGAACAGAAAGGCCTTGGGCTGGAAGGTATAGGATACTATAAAGTGATCAATGATTACTGGGACGTAATCGTGCGAACGAATGTTTATTCTTATGGGGGCTGGTCGTTAAATTTTAATCCGCGGTATTCCAAAAAATACCATTACAGCGGCAATTTTGCTTTTGATATTCAACATTACGATTTGAATTTTAAAGGAGATCCGGATTTTCAGAAAATGCGTTCCTATCACGTTACCTGGAGTCATAGCGCTGACACAAAATCAAGGCCGGGCGTTACTTTTTCTGCGAATGTAAATGCCGGAAGCAGCAGTTATAACTCTACAGTTCCGAACGATCCAAATCTGAATTTTCAAAACCAAATGCAATCTTCCATAGCCTATTCTAAAACCTGGCAGGGATCGCCTTTTAATCTGACGCTTGCGGCCAATCATGATCAGAACACCAATTTAAAACTTATCAATGTTAGCCTGCCAACCTTAGGTTTTAATATGACGACGATCTATCCGTTCCGAAGAAAAGACGCGGTTGGTGATTTGAAATGGTATGAGAATATCGGAATCGGCTATTCATTGAATGCGCAAAACCGGTTTTCTTTTTATGATACGGTAAAAAATAAAAGTATTCTCCAGCAAATCAAAGACACACTGCAATGGGGCGCGCATCATTCGATACCGATCAGTTTGTCACTGCCGCAAATGGGCGTTTTTCAATTATCTCCTTCCGTTAGCTACGATGAAACCTGGTATCAAAGTAAAGTGACCCAAACATGGGACCGTACAAAAGATACACTCATCACCCATGTTCAAAAAGGACTTTATACAGCGAGACAAATGTCTTTTGGGCTTAGTGTTTCTACCAGGATTTTTGGCATGTTTACATCCAAAAAGAAGGATGCGAAAATTATAGCCATCAGGCATGAAATGCGACCGACTTTCGGCCTGAGCTATCAGCCAAATTTCAACAGAAATAATTATTATAAAGTTCAGACAGACACTTTCGGTCATGTTGATTATGTGCCTTATTTTCCGCAAGGAACTTATAATTTGTATGGACCATATACCAACGGACGATTTGGCGGCTTCACGTTTGGCCTGGAAAATAATCTTTCTATGAAAGTCAGGAATAAGAAAGATACAGGGCAGAATGCAATAAAGAAAATTTCAATCCTCGATGCATTCAGTATCAATGGAAGTTATAATTTTTTCCCGATTGACTTCCGTAATTTTTCAAATATAAGTGCCGTAGCCTCTACCAATTTATTTAATAAGGTCAATTTTACAACAAGCGCCAGTTTTGATCCTTATGAAGTAAATGGGCAGGGTAGAGATACGAATATTCTGGTATGGAAAACAAAACCAATTTCACTTGGGCGAATGCAAAATGCCAATGTTTCTTTGTCAAGTTCATTTAAAGGAGGAAATAAAAAGACCGGAGAAGAAGCGGGCGTAAAACCAGGAGAAAACCCTCCCATCGCAGGTTATACGCCGGATGAATATAATGCTGATATGGCTTATATCCGCAACAATCCGGGCGAATATGCTGATTTTAATATTCCCTGGTCCATCAATCTTTCTTATTCGCTCGCCTATTCCAAACAATTTATTCAGCGAATCGGTTTTACAAATAACTTTTCTCAGAATCTCAATTTCAGCGGCACTTTAAATATTACACCCAAATGGCAAATGGCGATCAACGGCTATTATAATGTGACGCTCGGACAATTAAATCCACTATCCATGTCCATATCCCGGGATCTTCATTGCTGGCAAATGTCCATTAATATAACCCCACTGGGGATTTATCGCTATTTCAGCATCAACATCAGTCCTAAATCTCCGCTTCTGCGCGATCTGAAAATCAACAGGACGCGGTCTTTTTACAACGGGTTATAAGTTTGTGTATGCTGAATGGCTTATTGTTGATTTTGTTGCAGGAAAATTTATTAAACAGCAACCAAAGAAATAATACACATTCGTATTTCGTCACAATCTGTTATTCCAGTCTTTCTGAATGAAGTAATAAGATCTTTTAGGTGGAGATTCGCTTGCTACTAAGGTTTGTAAGCCTTTTAAAGAAACAGGAATTCAGATTATTTATTGCTTTACTGAATGATCAATTGTTCGATTCTATATTCCTACATTATCAAATTAATCCCTTCAGCTTCTCTACTACCACATCCACCTCTTCTTTTGTATTGTATTTGCTGAAGGAAAACCGCACGGTGACCTGGTTGGGATCACTTGTGATGGCGCGGATAACGTGACTTCCGGTTTCTACGCCGGAGGTACAGGCGCTTCCTCCGCTTGCGCAAATGTTATTGATATCAAGATTGAAAAGCAGCATTTCCGATTTTTCTGTTTTTGGAAATGCGACACTGAGAACGGTGTAAAGAGATTCGCCTTCGGGATCGCCATTGAAGTGAACCGCCGGAATATTTTTCAGCAAACTTTCCATCATATAATTTCTCACTTCCCTGATATGCGCGCTTTCAGTTTCGATATTCGCAACCGCCAGTTCCAAAGCTTTTGCAAATCCTACTATCCCATAAATATTTTCAGTGCCGGCGCGCATTCCACGTTCCTGGCTGCCGCCATTTACGAAAGGATGAATTTTTATGTCCTCATTAATGTAGAGCATGCCGACTCCTTTTGGCCCGTGAAATTTATGTCCAGCTGCATTAATAAAATGTACGGGAAGTTTCCTTAAATCTATCGGAAAATGTCCAACAGTCTGCACGGTATCGGCGTTATAAATTGCGTCGTATTCTTTACAAAGTTCTCCTACCCTTTCCATATCGGTCATGGTGCCGATTTCGTTATTTCCGTGCATCAATGTAACCAGGCACTTTTCCTTACTTTCTTTTAATAATTTTTCCAGGTCATCATAATCGATCTGTCCACCTGGTAATACTTTTACATAAGATAATTTTACTCCACAATCTTTCGCCAGATGCTCTACACAATGCAGCGTAGCATGATGTTCGAGCGGTGAGGTAATGATATGCTTACAGCCTAAATCACATACAGCAGCATTAATGGCAGTATTGGTACTTTCCGTTCCACCACTCGTAAAAAAAATTTCCGCCGGATGTGCATTTAAAATTTTTGCTACAGATTTTCTCGCATTTTCAATCGCCATCCGCGTTTCCCTGCCATATGAATAAATAGAAGAAGGATTACCAAATTTTTCAGTAAAAAAAGGTTTCATCACTTCAAAAACTTCCGGATCTAACGGCGTGGTCGCTGCATTATCAAAATAAATTCTCTGCACTTACCAAAGTATTAAATTATTAGATTATTAATTATTATTTTGAATTTTCACATCTTCACATTTTCACATTAACTCATTACCTCATGAATATCTTTCATGATCTTTTTGGCAATATTTTCGGCGGTTGTTTCAAAATTACTTTCAGAATAAATTCTCAGAATCGGCTCCGTATTGCTCGTTCTCAGGTGAACCCAATCATTACCAAATTCTATTTTCAATCCATCTTCTGTATTGATCGGATTGTTCTTGTATTTATCTTTTATTTTTTGAAAAATATCTTCCACATCCACATTCTTTTCGAGGGTTATTTTATTTTTTGAAATAAAATAATCGGGATAATTGCTTCTGAATTGTTTGAGACTTTTATGCGAATGCGCAAAATGTGAAAGAAACAAACCAATACCAATCAGCGCATCGCGGCCATAGTGAAAATCAGGAACAATGATGCCACCGTTGCCTTCACCACCAATTACCGCATCCACTTCTTTCATTTTGTTTACCACATTTACTTCACCGACCGGCGAGGGAAAATATTCTCCGCCATGCTTGTGGGTAATCTCTTTCAGCGATTTGGTAGATGACATATTACTCACCGTATTTCCTTTTCTGTTCGACAAAACATAATCGGCTACAGCCACCAAAGTATATTCTTCACCAAACATGCTTCCATCTTCACAAACGAAGCAAAGCCTGTCCACATCAGGATCGACCGCTATTCCCAGGGAAGCTTTTTGTTTTACCACTTCACTGCTCAGAGCAGTTAAGTTTTTCGGAAGCGGTTCCGGATTATGCTCAAATTTTCCATTCACTTCATCATTGATCACAATCACTTCTTTTACTCCCAGAGCCTTTAATAAAGCAGGAATATATACAGCGCCGGAACTATTTATCGGATCCAGCACAATTTTAAACTTTGCTTTTTTGATTGCTTCCACATCCACCAGGTCGTAATTCAATACCGCTTCTATATGTTTTTGCAAATAAGATTCATCAGCGTGGTAAGTGCCGGTTTTATCAACAGCTACAAAATGGAATCGCTCTTTTTCAGCATAGGAAAGCACTTTTTCTCCTGCTTCTGCATTTAAGAATTCGCCGTTCTCATTCAGCAATTTCAACGCGTTCCATTCTTTTGGATTGTGGCTTGCGGTAAGAATAATACCACCGGCAGCGCCTTCTTCCTTCACCGCAATTTCTACAGTTGGAGTAGTAGTTAATCCGAGGTCAATAACATCAAAGCCGCATGCCATCAGCGTATTGGCACAAAGGGCGCTTACCATTTTTCCGCTGATCCTTCCATCGCGACCAATTACAATCGTTTTGTTTTTTGAATCTTCACTCAGGGAAGTTGCGAAAGCAGCGGTAAATTTTACAATATCTAAAGGTGTCAGATTTTCTCCCGGATTTCCACCTATGGTTCCTCTTATTCCGGAAATACTTTTTATCAGTGCCAACGTAATTATTTTATTGGATGCAAATTTAACTGATTTATTTAATTGGCTAAAGAGCCAATTTGCAAATTCTCTTCTAAAACTTTCAATACGCTACACCCTCTAAACCTTCTAAGCATTTCTAAAACATTCCCTTTTACCTTTGTCCAAACAACTACCGATATGACGGAAACTCACTCATGGTTTAAAGATTGGTTCAATTCGCCTTATTATTATTTGTTGTATTATAAAAGAGATAAAAAAGAAGCTGCTGATTTTATTAATAAATTAATTGATTATTTAAAACCACCGCCACATTCGTATATGTTGGATATTGGCTGTGGAAGAGGCCGTCATTCAGTGCAGCTTGCCTCCAAAGATTTTGACGTAACCGGCATCGACATTTCTGAAGAATCCATCAAAAGAGCCAAACAAAAAGAGACGCCAAATCTGCATTTTTATTTGCATGATATGCGCCTGCCTTTTTGGATCAATTATTTTGATTATGCCTTTAATTTTTTTACCAGCTTTGGATATTTCAGAACAAGAAGGGAACATGATAACGCAATCAGAACGGTATCACAATCGCTGAAACCGCACGGCATTTTTGTAATAGATTATTTGAATGTTCATTACGCAGAAGATCATTTGATTCACCAATCAGAAATACAAATTGATGGGGTAACTTTTTACATTACCAAATGGTTTGATGAAACTCATTTTTTTAAAAAGATCATCGTGGAAGATGAGGATTTACCAGCGCCATTGGAGTATGTTGAAAAGGTAGCAAAATTTTCTCCCGGCGATTTTACCGATATGCTTTCTTACCAGCAAATGCAGGTGCAGGAAGTGTTTGGCGATTATAATTTCAACCATTATGATGTAAAAAGATCACCGAGGATGATTATTATAGCCAAAAAACTTTTGTATGAGCGTTAGGCTTTGAACCAGGCAAATAAGAAAAGGGATTATTTGTTTATTTACTGAGGCGATGGTTC
>JAHEZB010000156.1 GCA_023251285.1 Chitinophagaceae bacterium
TCTCACGAAAGTTTTAGTACTTTTCAATAAGAATCCATTTTTTTATTTTTGAGTTTATGATTGCCCATTTTGACCTTGATTCTTTTTTCGTTTCGGTAGAAATATTGAAAGATCCTTCATTGAAAGGCAAGCCGGTAATTGTAGGCGGCCAAAATGAAAAAGGCATTGTAACTACTTGTACCTATGAAGCCAGGAGGTTTGGTGTTCATTCTGCAATGCCCATGAAAACCGCCATGCGACTTTGTCCACAAGCAATCGTAGTTTCGGGAAATTATCCGGAATATTCAAAGTATTCAAAATGGGTTACGGATATCATCGCTTCGAAAGCACCGCTTTTTGAAAAAGCGTCGATCGATGAATTTTACATTGATCTCCATGGAATGGATAAATTTTTTGATCCATTGAAATGGACAATTGAGCTCCGTACATTGATTACTGAGCAAACCGGTCTTCCCATTTCTTTTGGCATTGCCAAAAATAAAATGGTTGCAAAAATGGCGACGAATGAGGCTAAACCAAACGGTTTTTTGCAGGTTCCTTTGGGAAAAGAAATGAAATTTTTAGCTCCGTTGGAAGTAAATAAAATTCCTGGTGTAGGGGAGCAGGCAAATAAGATTTTGAATTATCACGGAATAAAATTTATTCGTGATATTCATGAAACCACACCAGAAAATCTGGAAAAATTATTAGGAAAATGGGGTCATGAATTGTGGAATAAAGCGCAGGGAAATCACACTTCTGTGATCACTGAATATCGGGAAGCAAAATCGATTTCGAAAGAGAATACGTTTTTCGAAAATGTTTTGGACGTAGAAATCCTGATGGCAGAAATTGTAAGAATGGTAGAAAAAGTTTGTTTTGAATTAAGGAAAGAAGAAAAGGTTGCAGGTTGCGTTACTATTAAATTGCGTTACCCGGATTTTGAAACAACTTCACGGCAGGCAAGCATTCCATCCACTTCCGCAGATGATGAAATTATTCCTGTAGCCAAGGCTCTTTTTCACAAATTATACAAAAAAGGAAAGCCTGTCCGTTTGCTGGGTGTTCGCTTGAGTAATTTCAGCGAAGATTCAGTTCAGGCCAATTTATTTCACGATTCAGAAAGGAAAAATTCTTTATACAAAAGCCTGGATGACGTCAAAAACCGATTTGGTAGAAATAGTGTCAACAGGGCTTCCGGGAGATAAAATGAGAAATACAAAATGCTATTATTTGTTTGTTTGTTGAAGCGACGTTGAACATTTAACTTCTTCTTCTAATTCCAATAAGTCATTTAAACCATCGGTAAACGTACATTTTATAAAATTTTTGTGCGCGCCAACGGAACCTCCTTCCGAAACTTTTATTTTTACTGGAAATCGTCGATGACAATAATCCGTTGTGTGAGCCTTGCTCCACCAATGGCGGATGCGCCCAATACATTTTAATTACTTTTTTATTGATCAACGTATTATGCCACCAATCGATGACCTGGCAACACTTATCGGTTTTTACATCTTCCAGAATATCCTTTGCTGCTTTTTGATCTATCAGATAAGCTCCGGCACATCTTCCCGCGGTAGCTTCGTACAAATATTTTCCTTTTTTTATTTTTTTGAAATGAGGGAATTTCAAAGTGGTGTTTTCAAGGGAAATAATAAAGCCCGGATCCAGTGTATTTGCTTCTGTAGCTACCCGTTTTATTTTTTTTAAAAAATCTCCCAAAAAGAACGGATCATTTTCAAAAATCAATGCATACCTGTCATTATTAGCTACCATTTTTTCATAACAAAATATATGATTGAGTGTGCAGGAAAGAATACCTTTAGAAAGTTTTTTTTCTATCGGTTCACAAAAGTATTTGTTTAATAATTGTGGATTAAAATTTGAAATGTCGCCATCAGTCACAAATTCATGTGGCATATTTAAGGCGTCAAAAATTTTTTCAATTCTTTTTTGATGAATTTCATAACCCCGTTTTGCGTGAACAATATAAATTCCATCTATTCCAAAATCTTTCAGCATTTTGAATTATTTTCAATGTAAATAAAGATCAAAGGTAAAGTGTCAGAAATGTTATCAAAAATAACCCGGCGATATTACAATTTAGTAGTAAGATGTAATAATTTTCTGGCTTCTTCCGGCCTTCTGCATTGTGCTGCTTCAGTTTCACAATATTTAACTTTATTTGCATCAATAAAATTTGGAAAATTTGAGCAAGATTACCCTTTGTTTTGATTTTGGAAATACACTTCTCAAATGCGGCGTTTTTGTTATCGACCGTTTAACTGAAGTAGTTCCTTTAAAAGATGATGATCCGCAAACGATCAATCAACTACTTGATAAATATAAACCCAACTCGACGATACTTTCTTCTGTTATCCACCATTCAGCGGAAATAGAAAAAATATTGGCAGAAAGATCGTCTTTTGTAAAGCTCGATTCCTCCACCAAGTTGCCGTTTACCACTCCGGTTGCCAGGCCGGAAACGATTGGCGCAGATAGATTAGCGCTCGCCGCATTTGCCGCTTTGTTTTATAAAGGGCAAAATAACCTGGTCATTGCACTGGGCTCCTGTATTACTTACAATTTTATTAATAAGTACAACAGTTTCAACGGAGGCAGCATTTCTCCCGGAATGGAAATGCGTTTTAAAGCCTTAAATCATTATACTGCCAAGCTTCCGTTAGTGAAGGCCGATTGGAATTTCCCATTGATTGGTTATGATACAGACACAAATATTTTAAGTGGAGTTTTGCTTGGAATGGCCGCTGAAATCGACGGAATCATTGACGCATATAAAGAAAAGTTTAACAACTTTAACGTGCTTTTAACCGGCGGAGATACGGCCAATTTTGCGCAGCACCTTAAAAATAAGATATTTGCCGACCCCCATTTGATTCTTAAAGGACTATATGCAATCAGCAAATATAATGACGACATTAAAAATTAGATTCACCTGCTTATTACTTGCCGCATTTCCGCTGTTTTGCTTCGCTCAGGACAATTCGCCGTATTCGCGCTATGGTGTTGGCAATATAGTTCCTCCTTCAAATATAGCAAACAGGGCAATGGGCGGCATTTCGGCAGCCATTTCTGATCCTACGTCTATTAATACAGTGAATCCGGCTACATATAGCGACCTGATTTATTCTACGCTCGATATCGGAATAGAATATGATGGAAGAGAATTAAAAAGTGCAAATCCTATAGGGAATTACAAAGCAAATAATGCTATTGTTCCTTATCTCCAATTTGGTTTCCCCTTGTTAAGAGGAAATAAAAAAGCGCAAAAAAATAAAACCTCCTGGGGAATGGCGTTTGGCCTGCGGCAGGTTTCTAATATCAGTTACAAAATACAGAACTCAAATCGTGGTTCCATAGATACAACTGCTACTATGTATGAAGGAAATGGAGGGGTGGATGAGGCATTTATCGGAACTGGTATAAGAATAAAAAATTTCAGTATAGGGTTTAATACCGGCTATCTTTTTGGATCCAAAGATTATGATACGCGGTTGCTTTTCAGCAACGACACTGTTGACTACTATAAGGCCCATTACGGAACTCAAACCCGCTTTGGTGGTGTGTTTTTAAATGCCGGTGTTCAGTATGCCGCCAAATTAAAAAATGGTTCTCTCAACTTTGGCGCTTATGGAAATCTTCAGAAACAATATCACGCTTCAAAAGATGATATCGTTGAAACATTCACTTACAATAGCAGCACCGGTTCTCCGGTGCCTATTGATACCGTATCGCAGGTGAACGGACAAAAGGGAAAGGTACAATTGCCTGCAACTTTTGGTGCTGGTATTGCTTATTCCGGAGATCATTTAACGATTGGCGCCGATTACGAAACAACACAATGGGATAATTATCGCTTTTTCGGACAAAAGGATTTGGTACAAAACAGCTGGATTGGCCGCGTTGGTTTACAATATTTACCCGCTTCTGTCGGCTCTACAGGATATTTTAATTATGTAAAATATCGGGCCGGATTCTCTTTTGGACAGGATTATATAGCGGCCGACCATTCATTGCCTGTTTATACAATAAGCGTTGGAGGTGCATTTCCGATGAAATTGAAACACAGTTTCTATGATCACCAATACAGTATCATGAATTTTACTTTTGAATATGGGAATCGTGGAAATAGCCAGAATAATCTGACAGAAAGCCTTTACAAAGTTAGTCTTGGATTTTCTTTGAGCGATATTTGGTTCATACGCCAGAAATATCAATAGGAGTAATTCATTGTATCTTCGTTCAATATTTTTTCTAATGAATTATGTGAATTTTAAACGATCTGATTTTATAAAAGCAGCTTTGATAACGGGCTGCTTTTTTATTTTATCGTGCGAAAATTCTCCAGAAGATATTAATAAAATTACTGCAAAACGAACCGGCGTTGAAGTAGCCAAAGATGTAAAAATTCTTTATTCTATTGGTAACGAAACCAAATCACGCATTACGGCTCCTTTGATGCTTCGCCACCAGGAAGCGGTTCCTTATATTGAATTTACCAAAACCATTCATGCTGATTTTTTTGATGATAGTTTACGTGTAGAAAGCACCATGGATGCTCATTACGCCAAATATTTAGAAACGGAAAGCAAGGTTTTTTTAAAAGACAGCGTGGTTGTAATGAATAAAAAAGGAGACACCCTCTATTGCAATGAATTATACTGGGATCGCCGGCGTGTCGGAGAAGAGTTTTACACAGACAAACCCGTTCGAATTCGTACCCCTACTGAAATTCTGGACGGTGATGGATTGGATGCTCCGCAGGATTTTTCCAATTGGCATCTCATTAATGGCAGGGGAATTGTAAGAGTAGGTTCATCAGAATTTCCGCAGTAAAAGTAGTGAATGATGAACAGGTAATCATCCAATAATTACTAAACTCGTAAATTCTTCTTCATACCTTCAACAAAAAAAATATTGGTCATGGAATACAGGCGTTTGGGTAAATCCGGTTTGCAATTAAGCATTCTCAGTTTTGGTAGCTGGGTAAGTTTTCAAAAGCAGATTGACGATAAAATAGCTGATGAACTGATGGGAATCGCTTACGACAACGGCATAAACTTTTTTGATAATTCAGAAGCATACGCCGGTGGCGAAAGTGAGAAAATGATGGGCAGGGTTTTGAAAATGAAAAACTGGGATAGAACTTCGTTTACTGTTTCTTCAAAAGTGTTTTTTGGGTTATATGGCAAAGACAATAAACCGAATCAAAAAGGACTCAGCCGCAAACACGTAATGGAAGCGTGTGACGCTGCTTTAGAAAGATTACAGGTAGATTACCTCGATTTATTTTTTTGCCATCGTGCAGATATCAATACGCCAATCCAAGAAACTGTTTGGGCAATGAATACTTTAATTCAGCAGGGGAAAATTTTGTATTGGGGAACCAGTGAATGGAGCGGTGTTGAAATTATGGAAGCGCACCGTGTGGCACAGGAATATAAACTGATTGGTCCCACGATGGAGCAGCCTCAATACAATTTATTTGAAAGATATAAAGTGGAAAAAGAATTTTTGCCAATCTATGATTTTGTAGGATTGGGAACTACCATCTGGAGCCCGCTTGCATCGGGGTTATTATCTGGAAAATATAATAATGGAATTCCCGAAAACTCAAGGTTGGCATTGCCTGAAATGAGCTGGTTAAAGGATAAAGTGTTCACGGATGATAAATTAAAAAAGGTAACGCAATTAAGCGAACTGGCGAAAGAACTGGATGTTTCGATGGCTTCACTTTCCATTGCGTGGTGTATCAAAAATCCACATGTTACCACTGCAATTCTCGGTGCTACAAAGAAGGAACAACTGACAGAAAATCTGAAGGCGGTAGATGTAATGGAAAAACTAACTCCGGAAGTTTTGGAAAAAATTGAGGATATTATGCACACGAAGCCTTGACGTTTTCAAAGTTGAAAGTTGACTGAATTCAAAAATCTATTCATAATCATTAAAACTTAAAAAAATGAGTAAATATGCAAACGCCGAATGGCAGGGAACCGGAAAAGAAGGCAAAGGAACGTTAACCACGG
>JAHEZB010000157.1 GCA_023251285.1 Chitinophagaceae bacterium
CACAAGAATGATAAATAAAAAAAGGGGCCGGATAAAAATCCACCCCTGTTATAATCCAATATCCTATGAAAAACCGAGTTTAAACTGCTTTCGCAGTTCTTAATATTTTTATAGCTTTCGCCTTTTTGTTAGTTATAATTTTAAAAGATCCTTTTGTATAGCTTTAGCTTTTTTTGTTAAATGCAATTTTAAAAGATCCTTTGTTTAACTTTCTACATCTAAGACCATGTTAGACTGTAAAACGTTGCATTAGTTTAATTATTTTTCAAAAGAAATAAAAAAAAGGGGCCGGATGGAAATCCACCCCTGTTATAATCCAATATCCTATGAAAAACCGAGTTTAAACTGCCTTTGCAGTTCTTAATTATATTTATGGTTTTCACCATGTTGATTTAAAATTCGCTGAATATTGAGTGAAATTTTGTTTTTTATAAACTTCATCTCCAAAATATTTTAAAACTATTTCTATCTCCTTCGGTTCCATGAACCCAGGTATTGCCGCCGGTAAGTTTTGCACATCCGGAAAAATCACTGTGTTTGGAAATTCCAATTGGCCCTGCGTAAGATATAAAGCAAAATTATTTACCTTGTCGTTGCTATTGTAATCATATTTTTTATTATCCCATTGCACCGCTTCCTTTGTTTCTGCATTCACTTTTACGGCATAAAAATGCTCATTAATATATGAGATCACTTTTGGATTTGTATAAGTTTTTTTATCCATTACTTTGCACCAATAACACCAATTCGTATAAAGGTCAATTATCACCGGTTTGGATTCGCTTTTCATCTTCACATTTAGTTCTTCCACTGTTAACCAATTTATTTTTTCTTTTTCAGTTGGTTTAACTTTGGCAAATGAAAAAAGAAACAAAACCGGAATTAAAATAAGAAGTCCTTTTTTTTCCATAAATAGTAAACGACTATTATTGGATTTTATTTTATTTTTTTAAAAAAATTTTTTTAACCTCAAGTTTTCTCATGAATAAGATAATTGTTGCCATTTCCGGAGCCAGTGGTTCTATTTATGCAAAAATTCTTTTAGATAAGCTTTCTACGATAAAATCCCAATGGGTGGATATGGGAATAATAATCACAGACAATGCCAAAATAGTATGGGAGACGGAAATAGGCGATAAAAGCTATGAGAATTATGCAGCAAAGTATTATGATAAAAAAGATTTCATGGCTCCTTTTGCTTCAGGTTCGGCCAATTATAATATCATGATGATTGTACCATGCAGCATGGGAACCGTTGCCCGTATTGCTTCTGGCATTTCCGATGATCTGATTTCAAGGGCGGCTGATGTAGTATTAAAAGAACGAAGAAAATTATTTTGCGTGGTAAGGGAAACACCCTATAACCTGATTCATCTGAACAACATGGAAACTATTACGCGCGCCGGAGGAATTATTTGCCCGGCGTCGCCTTCTTTTTATAGCAAACCAAAAACAATTGAAGAAGCAGTATCAACCGTGATAGACAGAGTAATTCATTTGGCAGGATTAGAAATCGATTCATTTAAATGGCAGGAATAAAAAAGCACTTCAAAAGAAGCGCTTTTTCAAACAAAATGAAAATACTTATCTTAAATCAACTACTTCGACATTCGGATATTTTTTTGCATCAAAAACAAATAATGATTGAGGCAGATTGGTATTTGTTTTCATTCCGGTAATTGTATAAATATAACGGTTGCCATTTTTTTCAAACACTTTTGTGGAAACAATATTTTTTGAAGCTTTATCTATACCTACCAGTACCTTATAAAAAGTTTTTGTTTTGTCAACCGGCGTCAATTCAATCTCCTGGATCGTTTTTTTACCTTCTTTTGTTTCACCGTTCAATTTGTATAAAAAATCTTTATCATAAAAATTCGTAAACATCTTTTGAGGGGTAATGGTATTTGAAGAAGGATCAAATTTAGTGATCTGCACTTCATTTGCTGATTTATCATAAGTCCAGATATTATTTCCGTCGCTGTAAATTTCCTGGCCGGAAATACTTACCCTGTATTTCGACCCGTTCATATATACAACTCCTTTTTTTGTTCCTTCTACTTTTCCATTTGCATCGGTGATGCTCAATGTGAAATCAGCTTGTACAGACTTATATGTTTTAAACTTCGCACTTACATTATCAAGGATTGCTTTGGCTGCAGGATCGCTTTTTCCCAATGAATTATTTTGAGCAAAAACTGCGGAACTACAAATCATCAAAAAACAGAAGTATAATATTTTCATCAGTATGATTTAAGGGTTTAAAGATACAGTTATAGATATTATTTAATGACTCAGGTTTAATAGATTGTGTAAAACAAATGATAAAAACAACTCAGCAAGAAACAAATAAGCTGAAACTATAATCGCTATTTCCTTTCGATCATTTTCATACGGGGTCATCAATGCTCAGCGATATTGCCTTTTTAGGCATAATCAAACATTTACCCCTCAACTTTCAACGCTGAAGCTTCAACTTTAACTGGCTCATTTTTCACGAGATTCATTTTACTGAATTCCTTTGCTGCTTTTATAAAATGAACAAAAAGTGGCTGCGGATTTTCAACAGTGCTTTTCAATTCAGGGTGATATTGTACACCAATAAAATAAGGATGATGCGTCAATTCCATAATTTCCACCAATCCGCTTTGAGGATTAATGCCACTGGCAATCATTCCGGCATCTTCAAATTGCTTTAAATATTTATTGTTGAATTCCCAGCGATGGCGATGGCGTTCATGAATTTCTTTTTTTCCATAAATAGAATAAGCAAGCGTATTTTCTTTGATTTCACAAGGATAAGAGCCGAGCCGCATGGTTCCTCCTTTCATGGTAATTTTCTTCTGTTCTTCCATCATATCAATTACCGGATCAGGCGTGTCAGGATTCATTTCTGTAGAATCGGCATCTTTTATTCCCAATACATTCCTGGCAAATTCAATTGCCGCCATTTGCATGCCGAGGCATATTCCAAAAAAAGGCAAATTATTTTCACGCGCGTATTTCACCGCAATTATTTTTCCTTCAACACCACGGAAACCAAAGCCCGGAGCTACTAATAAGCCATCCAGTCCGAGCAGTTTTTCGTTTACATTTTCTTCATCAATATATTCACTGTGAACATTTACCACCTGCACTTTACAATCATTCATCGCTCCGGCATGAATAAAGGATTCAAGAATCGATTTATAGGCATCCTGCAATTCGATGTATTTTCCAATAAGGCCAATCGTTACTTTTTTTGACGGATGTTTTACTTTTTCTAAAAACTCACGCCATTTGTGTAAATCGGGCTCATTATAATTGGTAATATTTAATTTTTTCAACACGATCAAATCCAGTTTCTCACGTAGCATGGCGATAGGAACTTCGTAAATAGTAGATGCATCAGCCGCTTCGATCACAGAATCCACTTTTACATTACAAAAAAGAGCGACTTTCCTTTTCAGCTCATCTGTGAGCGGGCGTTCGGTTCGGCACACCAATATGTCAGGATGCACACCATTTTCGCTCATTAATTTTACACTATGCTGTGTAGGTTTTGTTTTTAACTCTTTTGCTGCTTTCAGGTAAGGGATTAAAGTAAGGTGTACAACAAGACAATCTTCCACCGGCAATTCCCATTGAATTTGCCGGACTGCTTCTATAAAAGGAAGACTTTCAATATCACCAACTGTTCCACCAATTTCTGTAAGAATAATGTCGTACTCATTTTTTTCACCAAGTAGCATCATTCGCCGCTTGATCTCGTCGGTAATATGCGGAACGACCTGCACGGTTTTGCCCAAATAATCTCCTTCTCTTTCCCTGTTGATGACCGTTTGATAAATTCTTCCGGTGGTTACATTATTCGCCTGGCTGGTATTTATATTCAGAAACCGCTCGTAGTGGCCGAGGTCGAGATCGGTTTCCGCGCCATCTTCGGTTACGAAACATTCTCCGTGTTCATAAGGATTTAATGTTCCGGGATCTACATTAATATAAGGGTCAAATTTTTGAATAGTTACACGCAAACCTCTTGCCTGTAAAAGCTTTGCCAGCGAAGCAGCAATAATTCCTTTGCCCAGTGAAGAACTCACGCCGCCAGTAACGAAAATGTATTTAGCCATTGTAATCTTTGTTAAAAAATAAAACGCCCATCAAAACAAAACCTTTGTTGTGGTGAACGACTATGTAAAAAATGACCGCGGAAAGGGGAAATGAAACAAAAAAAATCCGTGAGGTCGTGCAAACTTACGCCTAATATTTTAGCCGAAAAAGTAATGAGGATAATTTTATGCAAAAAGCTGGAAAATCAGCAAAAACTTTATTTAAAATAAACAAACCATAAAACACAATTCCAGGTATTCGTTTCTTTTCTGAACAATTACCTGGAATTTATTTTATTTTTTAGAAAATCGCCGTTTACAGCAAACCAATAAATAATGCATTTTCTATTTTACCAAAAAGGTAATCTACACATCGATAGATCCCATCACTTTTTTCATAAAAGCATTCAATGCATCTTTTTCTGAAAGACCACCTGCGATCAGCTGATCCACTTCCAATGCACCGCACATATTGGAGATCAGTTCTCCTATTACATTCAAATCTTCTTCTTTTAAAGTGGCTGCTTCTGAAGTGGCTTCCAAAACTTTTATCGCAGTTTCAATTTCTTCTGCCGATGAAGTTCTTTGTATTTGTTTAATTACCGGTAATTTCATTGATCAGGTTTTTTAAAGGTTCTTCTTTGTTTGTTTGAACCTGGTTTACGAGTGCTCCGTTTTTAAATATCGCAAATGTTGGAAGGTTTTTTACACTCGCAAATTTGCGGCTTCCCGGAAATTTTTCTGCGTCTGCGATCACAAAAGTTACCCGTTCATTTTCTGTTGAAAGCCTTTTAAACTTTGGTTTCATCAGGCGGCAGTTGCCACACCAGCCTGCAGAATATTGTACAATTACTTCTGAATGATCATTCAGAACTTCCTGCAAATTATCTTGCTGTAATTCTATTAACATGTCGTTTCTTGTTTGAACAGTGATTAATTATGAACGCTTGCCTGGCTCAGGTAATTGGAGACGCCTTCTTTCGTTGCTTCCATCGCTTCTTCGCCTTCTTCCCAGTTTGCAGGACAAACTTCTCCATATTTTTCTACATGAATTTGTGCATCAATCAAACGAATGTATTCGTCAATATTTCTTCCCAATGGCAGATCGTTTACAGAAGCATGCCTTACAATTCCTTCTTTATCGATCAAAAAAGTACCGCGGTAAGCAACCGGAATTCCTTCAAAAGACCAGGTGTAATTTTCACGATCAAAATGATATCTGCCACCTAAAACTCCATAATTTAAAGAAACAATTTTTGAAGCATCTGCGATCAAAGGATAAGAAACTCCTTCAATGCCGCCGTTATCTTTTGGTGTTGTAAGCCAAGCCAGGTGTGTTTCTTCTGTGTCAGTAGAACAACCGATCACCACGGTATCTCTTTTCTCAAACTCTTCCAGCTTTTCCTGGAATGCATGTATTTCTGTGGGGCACACAAATGTAAAATCCTTTGGATAAAAGAAAAGGATCACATTCTTCTTTCCGATATACTGATCCAGGCTAAAATTTTCAACAATTTCTTCTCCGTTTATTACTGCGCCGCTGGAAATCTTTGGCGCTTGTTTACCAACTAAATTCATAATTAATTCTAATTTTTATGATTAAATAATACCCGATTTTTTTAGCCTGCAAAGGTAAGACAGATGAAAGGCTTAAATGATTTGAAAATCAGAATCTTTTTGTAAAAATGCGAGCTCCTTTAAAATAAAGCTATACCGGCTTTTATTATATTTGTGTAGCTACAAATTGAAGAATGATTCGAAAGCGCGTAGCAATTATTTATTAAAATGAATAATAATGGAAGCAGTATCAAACCGACAAGAAACAATTCAGGAAATTGTGAAAAATGTGAAACATCTTGATGATGCAAAGATTACTCGCCAAACTGCGGGTAAAAAAAATGCAGAAGAACGGCGTAAAGCCGGTTGCA
>JAHEZB010000158.1 GCA_023251285.1 Chitinophagaceae bacterium
CACTTTTTTGCGGTCGCTCCATTGGCGGGTGACTTTATTGATCGGACAATAATTTTCAATTCCTTTTTCCAGCAGCAGTGCAGCTACTTTCTTTTCCCATCTCGGCCGCGTATAAACAGCGTACCATGTTTTTTTTATCGCTTCGATTTTATTAGATATTAGATGTTAGAAATTTGATTTCCTCCCTTCACCACTCACCACTCACAAATCACCACTCACCACTCACTCACCCAACTCACCATTCACTACTCACCATTCACCATTCACCCATTCACCATTCACCATTCACCATTCACCCCTTCCCATAGCTTCGCTTCCCTCAGTCACATGATTTCGTTAACTGAAGCAGAAGATGCGCATCTTCAACATATTTGATTTCTATTTACCAAAAAATCTCCTGAATGCCAATAAGATGCCTTTCTGATCTTCCAGGTAATAACCGCCTCCGTATTCGCCGCCATAGCCATAACCGTAGCCGTAGCCATAGCCATAACCATTTCCATAGCCACCAAAACCATAACCGTATATATGAAAGCCACGCGGCTTGATGCCATTGAATACAAGGCACATATTTTTAAACTTCTTTTGCTTTTGCAACGCTTCGATCATCGAAAGAAACACCCTCGGCGTAACGGCATGGCGCACTACAAATAAATTGATGTCGGCAAATGCCTGCAGCAGTTGCGCATCCGTAACCGGCGAAACCGGCGCGGTATCCATGATCACATAATCAAAACGCGTTTTTAATTCAGCTACCAGCTCGGAAAATTTTTCTCCCTGGATCAGCTCTGTGGGATTTGGAGGGATAGGGCCGGCAGAAATAATATACAATCCGGGGATATAAGTTTCTTTAATGATTTCATCAACGGTGGCTTTTCCCACGAGGTTACTCGAGATTCCCGGTGTCTTCTTCACACCCAATACCTTGCTCAATTTAGGTTTCCGCAGATCCATTTCCATCAGGGCCACTTTTTTTCCCGTAAGGGTAAAACTGATGGCCAGGTTGATGGCCACAAAACTTTTTCCTTCACCCGAAACACTGGATGTGATCATCAGGGTATTGTGCTTTTCATTCAAACCCATAAAAGCAAGGTTGGTTCTGATCGACCGGAACTGCTCGGCAACAACCGTCCTTTTTCCATCCATGATCACGATCGGGTCTTTCCCCTTTACCTGTACCAGTTCGCCCAGGATGGGAATATCCATTTTGTTTTCCACTTCAGAACGGAATAATACTTTTCGGCTAAAAATTTCTTTTAATAGAACCAGAAAAGCAGCGGCAAGTAAGCCAACCACAAGACCGGACATATAGAAACTTTTTTCTATCGGGCGAATAGGGCCATAAGACGAAGGCGATTCAACAACTTTTAAATCGGGTGTCGTCGCTACAGAAGAAATGGCTGTTTCTTCTCTTTTCTGCAAAAGGTAGGTATAAATATTATTTTTTACAGCTTGCTGCCGGCTGATGTCGAGGTAAGCACGCTCCTGCTCGGGCACTTTTTTTAAGAGGTAATTATTGGCGGCAATTTGATCATTGATCTGGTTTTTAGCGGTCAGCAGGTTGTTTTTAATATTTCTCATGTTCTCAGAAATATCTCCTTTTATTTTCTCCACTTCTGCATTGGCAAGAATAACTGCGTCATTACGTTCGCCCGTAACGCTTCGCAGGGCTTCAGCCTGCGTTTCGGCAGTGTATAGTTTTTCCAGCAAATTCGAAAGTGTTGGATCACTTACGAGCAGTAAAGAAGGTACAACTCCCGGCTTCTGTCCTTTATTCCTGATATAAGTACCGATATCGCGTAGCCCTTCCAGCTGCAGATCTACCTGGCTGTTTTGTTTATCGAGATCGGTTACTTTACCAAAATAAGCGCTTGCCTGCGTGCCAAGGTCAATAGCAGACGTTTTGGATTGAAAAACCGCGATCTTTCTTTCGACGCTGTCTAACTGGGAAGAAACGAGATCAAGGCGGTCGTCAATAAAACGCATGGTTTTATCAGCCACTTCGCTTTTGTCTTCTACGCCGTTTTTGTTATAGATCTCAAAAAGCTTTTGAAGAATATCACGCCCTTTTTCCGGCACCGGTGTTTCGAGGGAAATATTTAGAATGGTGGAAGAAAAAGAATAAGGAGAGATCCTCAGGCCGCCCACAATACCACCCGCAGCGCCACTGGGAGCAGCAAATGATACAAAATAATTCTTGCCGGTTACATTTTGGTTATAGCCGTAGTTCATTTGAAGCCTGAGTACGTTACCTCCCAATACAACAGTGGAATCAAAAGGCACGTTCTTATTATCGATCCGCACAATCTTATTGCTCCAGTCAACCGAGAAAAAATAAGTACCCCACAAATTGAATTTGTCTTTATCGAGCGCAATAAATTTCAATGGCGCATCGGATTTATACAGTTCTTCGGTTCGTACATTCCCCTTATTATACACGGTAGCATAAATATCCAATTGCTTCACGACTTCCTCCATTAAATCCGGCGAACGCAGCACCACGATTTCATTATCAACGATCTTTTTTTCACCAAAAATATTCAGCGCGTCCAGCACCTTTGAATCGCTCCCGCCTTTTTGAGGATCTTTCAGCAAAGCCTTTGCAGAAGCCACATATACCGGGACCTGTGAACGAAGATCAACATAGGCAACCGCCATGGAAATAGAAACCGTGATGACAAACAACGGCCAGAAGGGCAGATATTTATAAATGATCTGCTTGAAGATATTTGAATCTGTTTTTTCCTTAAAAAATTGATCTTCTTCCATTGCTTCCCAAAAAGATTATTTGATGATGCGGTCAATTACGATAAACACCAATGATATTCCTGCAGTAACGTACGAAACAATACGCATAATATTATCGTTTCTTATTTTAACAGGTTCAACATAAATGATATCATTTGGCTGCAAATAAAAATAAGGCGAATAAAATATGGATTTATCCGTCAGGTCCAATCGTTTAAATTCTTTTGAATTGTCTTTTTCCCTGATAACCAGCACATCGTCGGCCTTGCCCTTTTCTGTAATACCGCCTCCTGCGGCCAGTGCATCAAAGATCGTCATATTATCATTGGGCATGGGCAATACCTGCGATGAAATGGCGCCCATCATCGTCACGTGCCGATTTTGAAAGCCGACTGCCACTACCGTCTGGGCCAGGTAAGGCGAAAGGTCCTTTTCCAGTTTCATTTTTAATTCCTTCCGTGTCATCCCTGCTACATGCAGCGTTCCCAGTTTGATGAATTGGATATTCCCGTTTTCATCAACAAGATAGCCGGTCGAGGTGCCCTGTGCATTTTGAGGTGCATTATAGAGAACGGTATTTTCGGGGCTCAGGCTGGCTACGGTAATTGAAAGCAGATCCCCGGTTTGAATTTTTGGTTCAAAGTTTTTAGAAACTAAATTGGATAGTGTAGTATCTTTTTGAATGTCCTTGAAATAAATAGTTTGTTTGGTAGAAGTACAGGAAGAAAAAAAGATTAGGAAAAGCAGTATGACGAGGGGTGAATGGTGAATAGTGAGTGGTGAATAATGATTCGTTACTGGTGAATCGTGGGCCGTAAGTCGTGAATGGGGAATGATGAGTCGTGAATCGTGAACGGTAACGGGTGAATCGTGAATACCACTACTTTCTACTTCCATCTTACTACCTGCTACTTTCATAACTGCCAGTGGCATATTGCTACTTTCTTCTCGCTTCTTCGTACTTTGTGCTTTTTGCATATTTAGTTCAGGAGGGCAATAATAAATAATGTAAAGGGCGGTTTTTTCAGGTGGATGCAAATTAAAGGAAAATTTCTAATAAGCACGGGATTTTACCTGTTAAATCGG
Organism: Chitinophagaceae bacterium; assembly: GCA_023251285.1. Taxonomy (GTDB): domain Bacteria; phylum Bacteroidota; class Bacteroidia; order Chitinophagales; family Chitinophagaceae; genus Ginsengibacter. The sequence goes on from JAHEZB010000158.1 coordinate 3,835, forward strand.
AAGAATTTTTTCTATTAAATTGATCGGTGAAAAGGGTCTTCCGATCATGTTTAGTTTTAGGCGGAATAGTTGGATTATTTGCACGTTCCCTGGTCACGAATTAAACTAAGCTTAATAAAGTGGATTGAGATCTCGACGAATTAAAGAATTTATTAAAATTATCAATTTGATAACGACTTTTGCTTATCATCTTTCTTTGCATTCCTTATTTTTTTTATTCCATAAACAATACCCGTTGCAACGAGAATGTAGAGGTAGCTGTCAATCGGACATGGAGTTCCATCGGGATGACAACCTTGGATATATTGACAAGGCTCACAACCAGGGTCTATTGGCTGAGCAAAAATTATAGTCGGCAAACATGACGATACTAAAACAAATAGTATGATCAATATCCACCTGAAATACTGTTTCATCCGGGTAACTATTAGCAGGTAAAACTAAATAAAAGCTTTGACTTATTTCATAAAATTTTCTGCCTCGTATGTAAGACGATAGCCCTGCAAAAATTATTTTATCGCATTATTTTGAAAATTAATATTTCTTTACTCTACCGGATCTCTTTCAGCTTTTTGAAAGGTTATATTATTATATACTTTATCAATTTATGACTTTAATGATTTTTATTCCTCCCTCAGGATTTATAATTTCCAGTTGGTAAACTCCGTGAGCGAGGTTATAATCCCATGTAATCGGGTAATTGGAACTTCCGCCCGAATGCGTTACTTTTTTTAATAGAATTATTTGACCCAATTGATTCATCAACCGGATGCCGTATGCTCCTGCTGGCTGATTATTGAACCGGATATTTATGATGCCATTAGTGATAGGGTTAGGATAAATAGAGATTGATGCCTTTAAAGAACCAATGCCAACATTTACTATTTTACTATAAGCAATAGAACCATCCTTATTGACCACCTTAATTCTATAATAATTCATTCCTTCTTTTACGTATTGATCTAACCAATTGTATTTACCGGCATTTTTCAAATTGAAATTCGTTTCGGCCGCTTTCTGGAATGTTTGGCCATTAGAAGATTCTTCTATCTCATATCGACTAACCATTTTTTCGTTGATCACTTCCCAGCTTACCTCTATATCTTTATTTTTCTGATCAGCAAAGACGGAAACGAAGCTTACGGGAGTATTGACTCTTTTAAATACGACGATAAACCGATTTGTAGCCCAGCTTTTTGCATCACCGTTAACTTCAAAGTTATATCGGGTCGTATCATTTAGTGAAATAGCTGTTCTTGAACTAAGGTAATTATCTATCAGTTCTGCACTGACTGAAGCTTCGCCCATATTTTCCGGGCCAAACCTTAATTGATAAGCTCCACCGGCCATATTCCACATGTCATAATGTATCGTATCGGTTTTGACTATTTCATTCCGCGCTTCAACAGACAATACATTACCGTTACGGCTAAGGCCGAAATTCGGACCGGTATTGCTTAATTTATGGGAATCATATTCATCTATTTTATTGGAGAAATCGGTACTAAAAACAGTAGAATTGCCATCCATCGGGTAACCCGATAAACTATATAATCTTGTTCTAAAATAAAACCGGTCAGCATTGAGTGTGCTTCCTGCCCGGGTTACCAGTCTGCTGCTATTTACTTTGTTGTGTTCATTAAAATTAACAGAACCACCCGCCCCACTTGATCTTACGAAAAATGCCTGGCCACTCTCTACAGTTTTTATAGGACTGCCGGAATAGGCAGTAGTATTTATTGAGGTTGTATAATTGTCAATAGCTGATATAGTCTGGTATCCTCCAAAACCATATGCGCCGCCAAGATATGGATCCCAAATAAGAATTGATTGTTCAAGATTTACAAAACCATTCGTACCTAACATAGTCGACCAATCCACTGCAGATGCATAGGGATTACCAATAGATTGAAATAATCCGGCATCAACTATAGATTGCGGTGCAGAAGTACTAGGTTGCCACAATGGTCCCTTGGCCCGCAACGTAGTCGGTCTCATCACAATCGGAGTTGGATAAGGCGCTCCTCGGTCGCTTCTGATAAAGATCATATAACCCTGGGGACTACTTATTTTATTGGCAGTATTTGGAACTCCAAGCCAGCTATCCGGTGTTCCGGATGTATCGGCTACGTTCGGCAAATAATATTTTAATGATGGTGTATAGGTAAATTGATCGACACC
>JAHEZB010000159.1 GCA_023251285.1 Chitinophagaceae bacterium
GTAGCTGTTAATCCATTTGTTATAAAATTCATTCAGTTTTTTTAAATAATCCAGGCGGATATTTTCTTCATATTCGCGGCCGCGTTTTTGAATTTGTGCGACAAGGGTGGGAACAGAAGCATTCAGATAAATCAGTAAATCAGGTGGCTGCACCATTGATTTTAAAGTTTCAAAAAAGGAATAATAATTGGTAAAATCCCTTTTCGTCATCAGTCCCATATCGTGCAGGTTTGGTGCAAAAATGTTGGCGTCTTCATAGATGGTTCTGTCCTGGATAACGGTTTCGGTACCGCGTTGAATCTCCAGCAATTGATTGAGCCGGCTGTTCAGAAAATATATTTGCAAATTGAAGCTCCACCGCGGCATTTCATCATAAAAATCATTGAGATATGGATTGTGATCCACATCTTCAAACTGCGGTATCCATTTATAATGTTTACTCAGCAATTCCGTCAAAGTAGTTTTTCCCGCACCAATGTTTCCGGCAACAGCAATGTGTTTCGGCTTTTTTGATTTTGCCATGTAGTGTTTTTGAATTTATATTTTGGAACAATTCAACTTCCAATGTTCAACATTAAAAGTAATTCAACCCCATCGCATTTCTCACCAACGTCATCGTTGCTTCTGCATTTGCCGTCGATTTTTCAGCACCCTGTTTCATTACCTTTTGCAAATATTTTTCGTCTTTTAAAATCTCATTTACTTTTTCCCTGATTGGAGAAATAAATTTCACCATATCTTCTGCCAATTGCCTTTTCATATCGCCATAACGAACGGAGCAGTTATTAAATTTCTCTTCAAAATATTCTACTGTTTCATTTCCGCTAACCAGTTTCATTAGCAGAAATAAATTCTCAATATAGTCCGGTTTAACGGAATTATTTTGGGTAGGGCCGTTGTCAGTTTTTGCCTTCATTATTTTTTTCCTGATTGCATCATCTTCATCCGCAAGATATAAGGTGGCCATCTGATTTTCACTTTTACTCATCTTGCCTGTGCCGTCCAGCGAAGGAACTTTTACCAATTGATGATTAAAATTAAACGCATAAGGTTCAGGAAAAACCTCACCATAGCGGTGATTAAACCGGTTCACATAATTGCGGGCAATCTCAAGGTGTTGCTCCTGGTCTTTACCGACAGGCACATAATTGGCGCGGTGAATTAAAATATCTGCTGCCATCAACACAGGATAAGTAAGCAGTCCTGCATTTACGTTGTCAGGATGCTGGCGTACTTTGTCTTTAAAAGTAGGTGTTTTTTCAAGTTCACCTTTGTAAGCCAGCATGTTTAAATAGAGATACAATTCAGAAGTTTGATAGACATGGCTTTGGCAATATAATACGGCTTTATCGGGATCAAGACCAGAGGCAATATTTTCGGCCAATACCCGGTGTACATTAGCTTTCAGACCTTTCGTGTCCGGATGTGTGGTCAAAGAGTGCAGATCTGCCACCATGAAATAACATTCATAATCTTCCTGCATTTTTACGTAATTGCGCATCGCCCCGAAATAGTTTCCAAGGTGTAAATAACCCGTTGGCCGGATGCCGCTCATTACAATCTCTTTCTCCTTTTTCATAAGAGAGCGAAGATAAAATAAAAACATTTTTGATTTTTTATTTTAATAAGCAACACGATGCAAATGTGCAATCAGAAAAAACCACATGATTTTATGACCATTGATAAATCTTTTTGCGTGGTTTTTAATTAATTCCTTACTTTTCCGGATAATTAAAATAAGCTCCGAAACAATTGTAATAATCATTAAAGAATATTTTTTATTTTTCACTCTTTTATAAACACAAAAATTCCGCAGAAACACGATGAGTAGTTTATTTATTATGAAGCCTGTCAGCCATCTGATGCATGAGGCAGGTGAATCACAAAACACATTAAAACGAACGCTGGGAGCCGGGAACCTTATTGCACTTGGTATCGGTGCTATAATAGGTGCCGGCTTGTTTGTAAGAACAGCCGCCGCCGCTGCACAGCATGCGGGCCCATCAGTAACAATCGGATTTATAATCGCTTCTTTAGGCTGTGCTTTTGCAGGATTATGTTATGCAGAATTTGCTTCAATGATTCCTATCGCAGGAAGTGCATACACTTATTCTTATGCCACAATGGGCGAGTTCATCGCATGGATTATTGGATGGGATTTAATTCTTGAATATGGCGTTGGTGCTGCAACTGTAGCCATTGCTTGGGCAGAATATTTCAATAAATTTTTAGAGATATTCGGCACTTCGGTCCCCTATGAATGGTGCCACTCTCCTTTTCAGATGTCTCACGACGGCCTTCATCATGGAATTATGAACCTGCCCGCTTTGGGGATTGTTATAGTTTTAACGCTTTTATTAATCCGCGGAATGCAGGAATCAGCGTTGGTAAATGCCATCATTGTAGTTTTAAAAGTAGCCATTGTGATTGTAGTGATTGTCGTTGGATGGCAATATATCAGGCCTGAAAATCATACACCTTTTATTCCTGCTCCAACTACCTATACCGACCACATGGGCATCTCTTACCATTATGGAGGAATATTGGGAATTCTTGGCGCGGCGGGTGTCGTATTTTTTGCATTCATTGGCTTTGACGCCGTTTCTACAGCTGCCCAGGAAACTAAAAATCCAAAACGAGATATGCCAATTGGTATTTTAGGATCGCTGGTAATTTGTACTATTTTGTACATTTTATTTTCTTATGTACTCACCGGTATCGCTTCTGTACAGGAGTTCAGAACCAATGGCAGTGAAGCATCTGTGGTATACGCTATTGAGCACATGAGCGGACAAATGGTTGGAGGCGTATGGGTGCCAACATTTCAATGGCTTAGCGATCTCGTTACGATTGCGATTTTGCTTGGATTTTCTTCCGTGATTTTGGTAATGCTTATGGGCCAGTCAAGGGTGTTTTATTCAATGAGTAAAGATGGGCTCGTTCCAAAAATATTTTCTGAAGTACATCCGAAATTCAAAACTCCCTACAAATCCAACTTAATCTTCCTGGTGCTTGTTGGAATATTCTCAGCATTCATTCCGGGTGATATTGTCGGCGATATGACCAGCATTGGAACCTTATTCGCATTTATACTGGTATGTGCCGGAGTTTGGATCATGCGCGTTAAACATCCTGAAATTCCAAGAGGATTTAAAGTGCCTGCTTACAAATTAATTTCAATTCTCGGCATTGTAGTTTGTGCGGCCATGATCTTTGGCTTGGGCTGGACAAACTGGGTGAGGCTTTTCGGATGGCTGCTGATCGGTTTTGTTATTTATTTTGGATACAGCCGCTATCACAGCCGGTTGAGAAATCCGGACAAATATCCGCATGATTACCGTGACGATATTCATGAAATTCCGAAAGAAATTCCACCGCTTATTTAATTAAAAATTTAAGAATAAAAGAACCGCTTCCCTTTTGAAACGGTTCTTTTATTTTAGGGAAAGTCATTACAGCAAACGAACTTATGAAGGAGATTTTTATTTCACAAATACCCTCATTTATTCCTTTCAAAATAGCCAGCTATTGATAGAACAGCAAGAGCCGTAGGCTCTTCCCAAATTGTAACAACGGATTTTAATCCGTTGCAAGACCGTGAGCACGCCCATGGCGATGAAAATACTCCAGCTAATCATCCCACACAGCAAGAGCCGTAGGCTCGGCACATATTGTAACAACGGATTTTAATCCGTTGCAAGACCGTGCAACACGCGCATGGCGATGAAAATACTCCAACTAATCACTCCACACAGCAAGAGCCGTAGGCTCGGCCCAAATTGTAACAACGGATTTTAATCCGTTGCAAGACCGTGAGCACGCCCATGGCGATGAAAATACTCCAGCTAATCATCCCACACAGCAAGAGCCGTAGGCTCGGCCCAAATTGTAACAACGGATTTTAATCCGTTGCAAGACCGTGCAGCACGCCCATGGCGATGAAAATACTCCAACTAATCATCCACACAGCAAGAGCCGTAGGCTCGGCCCATATTGTAACAACGGATTTTAATCCGTTGTAAGACTATCACATATCTTTATTTAAAATCAACTTTTACAAAATGAATCCCATCTTTATAAGAATAGGAAACAGCAAAACCATAAGTGTCACAAATGCTTTTTACAATTGCCAGCCCAAGCCCAAGCGAATCACCCGAAGACGAACTTTTTTTGAACCGCTCGAAAAAATCGCTCGTATTTTCATTAGGTTCATTGCCTGTATTACTTACCTGCATCGACTTCTCGTTAAGACTAATTTTTATGTTCCCATTCTGAACATTATGCCTTATCGAATTCAAAATAATATTTGAAGCCAGAATTTCGGCAAGCGACTCATTAATCTTTATAAATATACCTTCTGCAAGATTTTTCTGAATGCTGATATTTTTTATTGACGCCAGCTCTTCAAAGTTTTCGATACACTGATTGATGATTTTAGAAAAATTCACTTTTTCCGTGCTTTCAAACTGGCGGTTTTCGATCTTTGCCAGCAGCAATAAAGATTGATTTAGCCTCGATAGTTTTGATGCAGCATCATTTAAAATTTGTATTGATTGAATTGCTGCTTTGTCTAACGTTTCGGATTGCAATAACAGTTCAATTTTATTTTTTATAATCGCCAACGGAGTTTGTATTTCATGCGATGCATTTTCTGTAAAATTCTTCAGCGATTCATAATCTTTACTTACTTTCCCACTCATCAAAACTGCTGCCTCATTCAATTCTCTAAACTCTTTAATATCTGTTTTCTGTATTACAATTTTATTTTTTGAAGAAAGATTAAATTGTTTTAATTGGTCTAAAATATGATTAAAAGGTTTCCAGATTTTAGCAAGCAAAAAACGATTGGCGATAAAAAGAATGAGCAATAAAAAAATGATAACGGAAAAGGTAATGATCAGAATCAGTTGAATAATATCTTCGGTTTCCTGCTGGGATTTTTTTACAATGGCAATATATTGGTGACCATTTACCTGGATCAGAAACTGCAGTTTTCGAAATGATTCCACTTCATTTTCTTTTGAATTAAATACATCCTCGGTTGAAAATTTGGTTTTAAACAAGGAGCTATTTGCCTGTTGAAATTGTATTTGCTGATCTTTATAATTCGATGCTTCAGGCAACGATTTTTTTTCATTTATGTAATGAATAATTTCCTGTTGTTCGATGCGGAGGTCTTTATCGATCTGATGAAGCAAAACATAACGAATGATGAAGTAAAAGCCAATGCCGGTAATCAAAAGCGTTGCAATGGTAATGGGAATATTTACCCGGTTATATTTTGCCAGCAGTCTCATGAAGCAGTAAATTTATATCCCATCCCATATACCGACTTTATAAAATCTGCATCTCCGGCATCCATTAATTTTTTTCTGAGATTTTTTATGTGCGTATAAATAAAATCAAAATTTCCAGCCATGTCGTTTCCCCATAGATGCTCTGCTATTGCTTCTTTGGAGATGATCCTTTTTTTGTTTGAGACAAAATAAATCAACAATTCATATTCTTTTTTTGTCAGATCTACAGGCTTATTTTCTACCGTTACCGTTTTCTGTTGCGTATCAATTGAAATGCAATCAAATTGCAAAATCGAATTTCCATCAAACTTTTTTCTCCGGATGATCGCCGCAATGCGTGCATTTAACTCAGAAAGATGAAATGGTTTTGATAAATAGTCATCCGCGCCGAGGTTGAGTCCCTTTATCTTATCATCCAACGAATTTTTTGCAGAAATGATCAGAACGCCATCGGTTTTTTTATCTTCTTTTAATTGTTCGAGGATTTTTAAACCATTCCCACCCGGTAAAGTAATATCAAGCAAAATGCAATCGTAATCGTTGTATTCAGTTTTAAATGCCGCTGCAGTATAATCTTCCGCAATATCACAATAATAATCCTGTGCAGACAGATAAGCCGCCATACTCTCGCTCAGGCTTTTTTCATCTTCTATAATTAATATTCTCAAGAGGAATTTTTTGGAAAAATTACAAAATCATTTTGA
>JAHEZB010000160.1 GCA_023251285.1 Chitinophagaceae bacterium
GGAAACTATTATATTGAATAAATCCCCAGGAGATGATTTAAATGGATAAAGTGGCTTCCGCCATGGTTCGTGTCTCACGAACCACCTATGGCAATGCCCTTAGAACCTTCGTTGCGCACCAGAACCGTCATTGTAAGGCGCAAACTAAATCTTCCGGTTAGAAAAATGCCCCTGTCGCCGTGGCAATCTCCTCTTCCGCCATGGTTCGTGTCTCACGAACCACCATCATTGTTATTAGGCAACCTCCCCCATCTTTTTAAACCGGAAACTATTATATTGAATAAATCCCCAGGAAATGATTTAAATGGATAAAGTGGCCTCCGCCATGGTTCGTGTCTCACGAACCACCTATGGCAATGCCCTTAGAACCTTCGTTGCGCACCAGAACCGTCATTGTAAGGCGCAAAACTAAATCTTCCGGTTAGAAAAATGCCCCTGTCGCCGTGGCAATCTCCTCTTCCGCCATGGTTCGTGTCTCACGAACCACCATCATTGTTATTAGGCAACCTCGCCCCTATCTTTTTAAACCGGAAACTATTATATTGAATAAATCCCCAGGAAATGATTTAAATGGATAAAGTGGCCTCCGCCATGGTTCGTGTCTCACGAACCACCTATGGCATGCCCTTAGAACCTTCGTTGCGCACCAGAACCGCCCCTGTCGCGGTGGCAATCTCCTCCTCGATAGAAGGACAATCCCTTCAGAAATCTCATTGTCTTTTGGGTAACATATAAACCCTTTATTTTACAAAATCACGACATCTTATTAAAAAATAGTTTCAAGTTGTCAATCCATTTATTATATATTTGATTAATAATTTTTCCAAATTCGTTTTGTTATCCGTATCGATTTTTTATATTTTATATCATGAAATCGAAAAACAAAAATGTGGATTTGAGTGGCACGCTTAATAGTGCACCAAAACCTACTACAGTCGGTGACTTACTTATACATTATTTAAAAATAGAGGGGGTAAAACATATCTTCGGAATTCCCGGAGGTGGTTTGTTGAACCTGCTTGCTAATTTTAAAGACAACGACCAATCCATTAAATATTTTATTTGCCGTCACGAAACAGGAGCGACTTATATCGCTGATGGTTATTTCCGGGCTACCGGAAAAATAGGTGTTGTTGCAGTTACTACCGGGCCGGGCGCCACAAATTCATTAACGGGAGTAATGAATGCCCAGGCAGATGGTTCTGCACTCATGCTAATAAGTGGTGAAGTAAGCCAGCAGTTTTATGGTGAAGGTTATTTGCAGGAAGGAATAGATTCGTCACTCAACTTAAATGGTGTATTTGAGGATTCTACCGGGTTTAGTTGTGTAATTGATAGTGGCTTTGAAGCAAATACCCTTATTAAACAGGCATTCCGTAGTGCGTTGTCTCTGCCCAGGCAGGCAGTTCATGTCAGCATTCCGGTAAACGTTTCGGTTGAAGCAGTGGTGGCATCGGCCATGGCGAAAGAAAGCAGTCAATACCGCTGTGACGACAAAGGCGCCCCGATTGATGAAGCTACAAAAGCAATAACCGCCATTCTTTCTTGCAAACGGCCCTTATTATTCCTCGGCAATGGATGCAGGGAAGCCTTGCGCAATAAAGAAACCTATTCTAAATTATTAAGTTTTGTGGAAACTTATGGTATCCCTGTAATTACTACTGCAGATGGCAAGGGTGTATTTCCTGAATCTCATGAACTGTCAATGCGTGTTTACGGAATTGCAGGCTGTATGTGGCCTTACGATTATATGAATTCCTCTTCCTACGATGGTATTATGGTTATCGGATCATCATTAGGGTCGCTTTCTACAAATACCTGGTTGCCACTCCTTGTCCCCAAAGTTAAAAACGCACCGTTTATCCAGGTTGATATTAATCAGAAGGTCATTGGCCGTTCGTTTGAAATAACTCATGGCATAGTAAGCGAAGCAGGAGCATTTATCAATGATTTGGGAAATTTAATGCATAAGTTTCCGCCCGATAAAAAAATGGTAGTAGAAAGAAAGCGGGAAATTGCCACGATTAAAAAGAAATCGCCTTTCGTGGATCCGAAAGCGTATAATTCAACTTCTGGCCCAATTGAGCCTGCCGCAATGATGCGGGTTATTCAAAAATCATTGCCTCCGAAATCGAAGATATTTATTGACGCCGGAAATTGTGTAGGATGGTCGATACATTATCTTTCAGTTGATTCCCCCGCTGAAATATTCACCTCTCTGTCGATGGGACCAATGGGTTTTGGCGTAGCTGCTGTCATAGGCGCTAAAATAGGTTGCCCGGATGAAACCTGCATTGGCATCGTTGGTGATGCTGCTTTCATGATGTACGGCAGTGAAATATCTACCGCCAAACAGTATAACGTAGGCGCTATCTGGATCGTGTTATATGACAATAATCTAAGTATGGTGAGCCAGGGTATGGATCATTTTAAACCTGATTCAAAAGATCCTTCCGTATGGCATAACCTATACGAATTGGGAAATCCGGATCTTGCAAAATTTGCTGAAAGTCTTGGAGCTGAGACCTATACCATTAATAAGCCGGCAGAACTTGAAAAAATTATGCCGACGGTTTTAAAACACGCCAATACCGATCATTTACCACAGGTGATTATCGCGAACATAAATTCTAAATCAGTACCGCCTTATTACAATCCGATTTATAGCCCTGGTCCTCCTCCTTCGAAAAAATGATCAACAAGAAATGAATGCTAAATTTTTTTTATTACATTAAAAAACCAAAAAATGAAAAAAGGGGTTTCTGACTATGATATAGCCGTTATTGGAGGCGGTATAGCAGGTATTTACACAGCATGGAGATTAGCAATGGCAGACATAGAAGATCCAGGCATTTTAAAAAAATGGAAGAAGCAGGACAAACTACGCATAGCGGTTTTTGAAGGCAGTGACCGGATTGGAGGCCGGTTACTTTCTGCTACGCCACCAAATTTTAGCTCACCCATGAATTGTGAGATTGGAGGGATGCGTTTCGTTTCTACTCAAAAATATATTTCGTCACTGGTGGTAGACAAATTAAAAATTAAACATCCTGAGCAGAAAGTTGGTGAACCAATTAATGTAATTTACATGAGACGCAAATTGTTGCGCAGTTTTCAGTTGTGTGATCCGGATGCACTTCCCTATGATATTACTGAAGAAGAAAGATTGGTTTTAAAAAGCGGTGGTGCTACTGCTGACAATTTTCTCGGCTGGGCTGTATTGAAGCTGATCCCCGGGGTAGCCGGACTGTCAGGAGAACAACTTACAAAGTATTTACAGACAGTGGTTATTGATAGCGTCCCTCTTTATAAACATGGATTTTGGGACCTCGTTTCTAAAGTGCTCAGCCAGGAGGCATATACCATAGCTATAAAAGCGGTAGGTTATGATGTACTTGGGTCTAATACCAACGCAGTGAACTGTATATCGGAATATTTTGATTTTACACCGGAGGCAAAGTTCTATCTCATAGACGGAGGTTATGATGTAGTGCCCTGGACATTACAAAAGCAGCTTGAAGAGGCAGGCGGCAAGGTAATAACCCGGAAATGGTTGGAGAAGTTCGATGAAGTACAGTTGGAAGATAATTCCAAAGGTGTGGAGATGTATTTTTACAAACAGGATAAACCTGTCAATGTTGCAGCTATAGTTCTCGCAATGCCACCCCGTTCTCTCGAATTACTTGAGCCGGTTGGGCCGGTAATGAATCCGGCACTCGCGCCGAAATTGCGTTGGATGATGAATTCCGTATCCCGCATTGGCCTTTTCAAAATGATTCTCGTGTATGATCAACCCTGGTGGGAAAAGAAAGCTTATGTTTCCAGTGGGAGGTCTTTAACAGACTTACCGGTTCGACAGCTTTTTTATTGGGGAGTAGAAGTTGATAGTAAAACAGGCAATAAAGGCAAAAGTGTGCTCATGGCTTACAATGATTTGGAAAGCAGCATTTTTTGGAGTGGTTTCAGAACTGCACCTCTTGGGCCTGATGAGGATAAAGAATCTGATAGAATCGAACATCCTTCGCATAGGTTGTATCACAAAAACGCGGTGATGTTTCCCCGGAAAAAAGAAATAGCTAAGGAAGCTTCCGGTTCATCCCACGATCAGTGGTTACCGCTTAAAAGAAAGAACTGGGATACCCATCCGGCACCAAAAAGAATGGTAGAAGAAATGCACAAACAGATTATGGAAATGCATGGAGTAATAGAGGCGCCTGCACCTATTGATGCGGCGTTTAAATATTGGGGTGATGACCCTTATGGCGCTGCAGTTCACTTCTGGAATACCGGCTACAAATCATGGGAAATTATGCCCGCCATTACTAAACCGGTAAATGATTTTCCATGTTTCATTTGCGGAGAAGCTTGGTCTGAAAATCAGACATGGGCGGAAGGATCATTGCAAACTTCAGAAATTGTTTTGAAGCATTTCGGATTATCTGAACCTGATTGGATACCTAAAAAAACTAAATAAAATGGCCGCATTAGAACCCCGGATTATTGGTACAGGATGGCATCTTCCAAATAAGATACGTCTTAATAGTGATCCTGTTTTTTCATGGCTAAAAAAGCACGATCCGGATTGGGAAAAAATGTTTGATGGTTATGAAAAGCGGCATGTATTGAGTGACCAGGAAGATTTGATCGACATCATGGTGCCGGCCGCCCAAAAGGCTTTGAAGAGTTCCGGGAAGAAAGCTTCAGATATTGATATCCTTATTGGCTGTGGTTCAATAAGCACCTATTTTCAACCCAATGTTTTATCTGAAGTACATCAAAAATTAGGATTACCTGCCCGTACCTGGGTTATTCCGGTAGGAGATGATTATTCAAATTTTGCATCCAGTTTACTGATTGCTAACGCGCTTATAAAAAGCAACCACGCTAAAAATATATTAATTTGTATCGGGGGAAACTGGACACGGAATGTTGACTACCACACTCCTCAATCTATCAGTGCGGCTGACGGCGCCGGTGCAGCTTTGGTATCGATGAGCGCTCACAAATCGTATTGGTATGTCGTTGATCAATGTACGGTAACAGATTCATCTTATTATGGCAGTATGTTCACTGATGGTGTACCCTTAAAAGCAAAACTGCCCATCCAGGGATACAATACGGTATATTCCCCTCACTTTTTTCAGATCACACCAGAAGGTCAGAAAGGATTTGGAGCTTTCGGAGAAATAACGGCGCTTACGGCAGTAACCCAACTTTTAAAAAAGAACAAGCTTACCGGCTCAGATATTTCCTTTATGCCTCATCAGACATCGGCTATTCTAATTGATTATTGGGTAAAAAATTTAGTTCCGGCCCAGGTTTTATCAACCATCAAAGAAATTGCCAATGTAACTGTTGCAACCGAGGCCATAAATCTGGCCTGGTTTGAAGAGAAAAACAGGATAGAAAAAGATTCCCTCGTAATGCTTGCATTAGGCCCTGATATGCATGCAAATGCCATGTTGCTGAGAAGGGATTGATATTATTCTAAGAAAATATTGTTTTTCAGGTACCAAATTGTTCAATTAAATAGGTCACTTTGCCTTTTGCACCCCATTTCTGATAGGCTTCAATAGCCGATTTTAAATAATCCTGGTAATCAGAGCCGATTCTTTTTTTCATGCGTACCAGGTGTTCAAATGCCAAACCACAATCCTGGATAAATCCTGCCTGGTTCGCGCTTAATGCCGACTGTTCGAATAATTCCTCAGCTTTATCAGTATTCCCCATGATGCTGCTACGAATTGCTTGCAACAAAAGCGCTTTATGCAAAAAATTATCGGGGCAAAGTTGGGACCAGTTAGTCATATTATCAATACACGTATTGGCCGCAGCCATCCATTTTTCAGACATTTCACCTTCTGTTTCTGCAGAACGATATAAAGCAGCTATTGCATAAAATTGTTCTTTTTCAAAATGCCCCGGTTGATTGGCGAAGGCTGGTAGAAGCGGCAATGATTGATCTCCCCAGGAAAGCGCTTCTTCCCAATTTCCAAAA
>JAHEZB010000161.1 GCA_023251285.1 Chitinophagaceae bacterium
AGAAGACCATCCGTGGGATTATAAAGATTTTGAAGGAATTATACCTTCTGGCTACGGAGCAGGAACCGTTATTGTTTGGGATGAAGGCACTTATGAGCCAGTTGAGAAAAAGAAAACAAAAAAGGAGAATGAAAAATCACTCATGCATCATTTATACCAGGGCTCTATTTCTTTTGTCTTAAAAGGTAAAAAGCTAAAGGGCGAATTTTCATTACTGAAAACTGAAGGCCGTGGAGAAAATGCGTGGCTATTGATAAAGAAAGATGATCAGTACGCATCAATGGAAGAGATCAGCAAAAAAGATAAATCCGTTATCTCTCATAAAACGCTGGAACAGGTAAAAGCCCATCCACCAAAAGAATGGAAAAGTAACCGTGCACAAAAAGCAGAAGCAATTCCTGAAAGCACTGACCGGGAAACAGAGGAAAGCGTAAACGCAGATATTGATGTTTTAGTAAAAAAAGGAAACAAATCGCCCTTTCCAAAAGATGTAAGTCCTATGTTATGTACTCTTATAAAGGAACCTTTTACCGACCCGAATTATCTATACGAAGTAAAGTTTGATGGTTATAGGATCATCGCGTATGTAAAGAAGGGTAAGGTAACATTGAGTTCGCGGAGCGGATTGGATTATACTCAGAAGTACCCTTCTGTTGCAAAGGAATTAAAGAACCTGGATGCAGATGTTATTCTGGATGGAGAGATTGTTGCACTTAATAAAGAAGGCCATCCTGATTTCGATGCGCTTCAAAAAAACACTGGTGAAACTCCGCTTGCATTTTACCTTTTCGACTTACTGTATTACAAAGGTTATGACGTGGAAGATTTACCATTAATTGAACGGAAAGAAATTCTTTCACGGGTAATCCCTTTCAATCAGATTTTAAAATTCAGTGATCATTTCGATGATGGCATGAAGCTGTATGATTTAATAAAAGAACAGCAAGTGGAAGGCATTGTGGCGAAGAGAAAAGAAAGCAAATACCAGCCTGGTAAACGCAATAATGACTGGTTAAAATTGCCAACTGAAAAAAGGCAGGAATTCGTGGTTGGCGGATGGGCAGAATCCTCGAACGGAAGGGCGTTTAGGTCGTTATTATTTGGCGCATATAATACAGATAATAAACTCGAATGGATTGGACGCTCTGGCGGCGGCTATAAAGAAAAGGATATGCCGGCGATATTAAAGAAATTGAAAGCGCTTGAAACAGATGAATCGCCATTCGTTAATAAAATACTCGACACAAAAGGCGCAAAAATTCATTATGTAAAACCTGAATTGGTTGCAAATTTCAAATTTGCCACATGGACTACGTCAGGACGTATAAGAAAACCTGCAACGTTCCTCGGATTTCGCAATGATAAAAAGCCAAAGAATGTTGTGCGTGAAATTCCGTTAACCAAAGGCGAAGAACAAAAAATAGTTGCCTATACAACGACGGAAGAATCAAAAACAAAACCGGCTAAGGAAAAACCTGAAAACAGCAACTGGCCCGAACTTGAACAAATACCTATAACATCAGAAGACAAAATTCAAATTGAAAATTGTACAGTAGCTCTTACCAATATTGAAAAAGAAATTTGGCCTGGGGTTACGAAAGCCGATCTTATCACTTACTACAATAGCATTGCATCCTATATACTGCCACATTTAAAAAACAGGCCACTATCTCTCCACTTAAAGCCATACGGTGCAAAAGCGTCAGGCTTGTATATTAAAGATATGGAAGGTAGAGCGCCGGATTGCGCAGCAATTTTTTCAACTAAAAGAAAACATCCAAAGAAGGGAAAAAGGAACATCATTGATTACCTTGTTTGTAATAACACACCGACCTTGCTTTATCTTATTAACCTTGGTTGTATTGACGTCAATCCGTGGACATCTACTACCGATGACTACCTGCATCCTAATTATATCATTATTGACCTTGATCCCTCCGATGCTGATTTCAATAAAGTGATCAAAACAGCTTTAGCGGCAAAAAAAGTATTGGATAAACTGAGGATAGAAGCATTCCCTAAAACATCCGGGAAAACCGGAATGCATTTATACATTCCCTGTGAAGGATTTTCCTTTCCGGAAGCAAGGACAATAGCAGTGAATATTTGTAAAAAGATAAATGAACAAGTACCGGAGATAAGCACTGTTGAAAATACCATTTCGAAACGTGGGGATAAGCTTTTTATAGATTACAATCAAAATGATGAAGCAGACACAGTTGCAGCACCTTATTCTGTGAGGCCAACAACCCAACCGACTGTTTCAACACCGCTCGAATGGAAAGAGATCAATGATAAACTTGACTTTAAAACGTTTACCATTCACACAATTCTTGAAAGAATAGTTAGGAAAGGTGATCTATTCGAAGGAGTGATGGATGAAAAAATAAGAAAGAGAAACTCAACAATCATAAAACAACTATAATGAATAAAAATTCTTACTCTCCTCTTTAGCGTTTTCCGTGAACCAGGTAAAGTTCTGAGGCCGATTTTATTTATGGGCAGGAATAAAACAATTGATATTGTTTTTAAACTAAATATTTTTAATGCTAATTAGTTGAAGTCCTGTACACATGCGGTGATTGCCCAACTCGTTGCTTAAACAATCGTGTAAAATGTTGTGGATATTTAAAACCAAGTTCATAAGCAATTTGGCTGACTGATTTGCTTTGGTCAAATATTCTTTCTTTCGCGACATCAATCACTTTTGCTTGTATATATTCCTGCGCGGTTTTGCCGGTTTCTTTTTTTACCAGGTCGCCAAAATAACCAGGAGACAAGTTCAATTCATCTGCACAGGAAGCCACAGAAGGCAAACCAATTGATTGAGGTTTATCAGATTCAAAATATTCATTCAACAAACTTTCAAACCTTTCTAAAATTCCCTTGTTAATATTATCGCGGGTAATAAACTGCCGGTCATAAAAACGAACACAATAGTTCAGAAATAGTTCAATATTATCCAAAATTAGTGTTTTACTGTGCTTGTCAATGGCATGTTCTAATTCATATTCAATTTTTGAAAAACAATCCAACACAATTTTTCTTTCACGTTCCGATAAATGCAGCGCCTCATTGAATTGATAGCTGAAAAACGTATAATGCTGAATATGTTTTCCAAGAGGTGTGCCATGAATTAAATCAGCATCAAAGACTAGTGCATAACCTTTCGGCTGATAGGTTTCCCCATTGCTATTCAGGCCTGCCACCTGGCCAGGTGCAAGAAAAACTAACGTGCCTTCCTGGTAATCATAAGTGTGGCGGCCATAAACCAAATCGCCACATTTTACGTCTTTTAAAAAAATGGTGTAAAAGCCAAAATACATTTTGGAGCCTTGCCGCGGATTTGCTTTTGACAAGTCAACAACACTTACCAATGGATGTAATGTTTCATTGTTGTTAAATACATTGTAATCATTGATGGTTTCAAATCTTTTCATGTTTTCCATAACGCAATTTTTTCTATTTCAAAATTACTGTTTTATTTATCCCATTCCTTCTCAGTATCGTCATAATCAGCGATAATGGTAGATAAATCCGCAATCTATATACAACCTATCTGGAAAAAGGCTAAGACCTTTATATTTCAAACACATACGATTTACACTTTAGAAAATAATAACGATAAAAGTTTTAGAATGAAAAAAATATTTTTAGGATTTGCAATGTTATTATCATGCGTTGTACATGCCCAACCAACCGATTCAAAAGGCGAATCTGTAGTTTCTACAAAATCCGGCATGCTGCGCGGCATTACTGAAGCAGGTGTTACCAGTTTCAAAGGCATTCCTTATGCTGCACCGCCAGTCGGTGAATGGCGTTGGCGGCCACCTCAGCCTGTAAAAGCATGGACGGGAGTTCGCGATGCAACTAAGTTCTGCGCAGAGTGTGCGCAGGCAAACTTTAGACAAAGAGATTCGATTGCAACAGGTTCTTCCGAAGATTGTTTGTTCCTCAATTTATGGCAACCTGCCAAGGCTTCAGCTAATTCGAAGTTGCCGGTTATGGTATGGATTCACGGAGGCGCTTTTGTATTTGGAAGTAGCTCTCAGCCTGACTTTTCAGGTGTGCAATTTGCTAAACAAGGCGTCATCCTGGTAACTTTTAACTACCGGCTTGGACGGCTCGGTTTCTTCGCATTTCCTGCTTTAAGTAAAGAACACCCCGAAGAACCTAAAGGTAATTATGCTTACATGGACCAGATTGCAGCACTCAAATGGGTGCAAAAGAATATAAATGCATTCGGAGGCGACCCTAATAACATTACCATTTTTGGAGAATCTGCGGGAGGCGTTTCCGTGCAGTCACTCATTACAATTCCTGCGGCTAAAGGTTTGTTTCAAAAGGCAATAGTTGAATCTGGTGGTGGCCGTGATGGAGTTTTAACTGGTCGCCCAATCAATAAAGAAAATGCGGATTCGTATTACCCTGTCTCCGCGGAAACAATTGGTGTGAACTTCGCTAAAAAGCATGGAATTGAAGGAACGGATGGAGCCGCATTGGCAAAGCTTCGTGCTTTAAGCGTAGTGCAAATTGTTGATGGAGGCCAGGAAACTGATGGCCAGGGCGGTGCGCCCATTTATTCCGGTCCTATTTTAGACGGTAAACTGGTTGTAGAAACGGCACAAACTGCTTATAATGCCGGAAGAGAAAATGAGGTTTCAATCATCATTGGCAATAACAGTGCAGAAGTACCGGCTGGCTTCGTAAATGCACGTTCAAAAGATGAATTATTTAATCTTTTTGGCAGCATGAAAGACGAAGCAAAAAAAGTATATGATGCAGGCGATAGCGTTGAGATTGCTAAAATATTAACACTGGTAAATACAGATAAAGTATGGGCAGAACCGGCTCGCTTCACTGCCAGAGCCATTACAGCCAAAGGTAAACCAGCCTACATTTATCTTTTCTCCTATGTTTCGCCTTCCATGAAACAAATGATGCGGTACGGTGCGGCACATGCCTCTGAAATTGGATATGTATTTAATAATTTAAGAAGCTGGAACGGTTCAGTAATAGCTTCCGGAGATTCGGCAGTGGCTAAAATGATGAACACTTATTGGGCAAACTTTGCAAAGACCGGTAATCCTAACGGAAGCGGTTTGCCAGAGTGGTCTGTTTATGATTCCACAAAGAACGATATTCTTGAGATTCGACCTGATCGAAAAGCAGTAAGTGAACCCGACCCAAGAAAAGCCAGGCTGGACGTTATTGAAAAGGCTGTAACGTCAGGAAATCTGCACTAATCAGGGCGATATACAGCATCAGCAATTTTGGTAGATAAAACCGCAATCCATATACAATTGAAACCAGGAAATCAGAAGACCTTTGCATAATCATTTTATATCACAAAGCCGCAAAGAGCCACTAAGGAATTTCGATCCTTGCGAAAAGTTGGGGAGTGATTTTTGTGGCAAACCATACAAAAAATATAAATTATAAATTATGCAAAACGTAACATTAAATAACGGCGTTGAAATGCCCATCTTAGGGTTTGGCGTTTTCCAGGTAAAGGATTTGGAAGAATGCGAAAGAAGCGTGATGGACGCAATTGAAACCGGCTATCGCTTGATTGATACGGCTCAATCTTATGGAAACGAAGAAGCAGTTGGCAAAGCAATAAAAAGAAGTGGCGTACCAAGAGAAGATTTGGTTATCACCACCAAACTTTGGATACAGTCTAACGGCTATGAAGGAACAAAAAAGGCTTTTGAAAATTCACTGAAACGATTGCAATTGGATTACCTGGATTTATATCTCATTCATCAGCCTTTCGGCGATGTGTATGGTGAATGGAGAGCCATGCAGGACTTGTATAAAGAAGGAAGAATCAAAGCCATTGGCGTCAGTAATTTTCATCCTGACCGATTGATTGATTTAATGATTCATAACGAAATTGTTCCGGCAGTTAACCAAATTGAAACCCATCCTTTTCACCAGCAGATTGAAACACAAAAATTCTT
>JAHEZB010000162.1 GCA_023251285.1 Chitinophagaceae bacterium
ATTGATGATTCTGATTTTTTTAAAGGTAGCGAATGAAGGATTTTATTTCTTAAAAATTATTTGATCAGTTTTCCATTCTTGAAAAAGAATTTTCGGGTTAATTTATCGGTGAGTGAAGGAAAAAATTTATTCATATACACGGTTTCTTTCCCTGTAAAGGTCAATATCAGCGTACGTTTCCTTTTGGAAATTGCTTTTATAATGTGTTGCGCACACTCTTCAGCAGTCATCAGTTTTTCTTCTTCCAAAGGAGATTCTCCCTGTGGTTTGGCATCTTTATTTAATGCAGCATTGCGGATATTTGATTTGGTAAATCCCGGGCAAACCCACATTACATTCACGCCGGTTTCAAGTAACTCTGTGCGTAAAGCTTCCAGCCATCCGTTCACTGCAAATTTACTGGCGCTGTATCCGCTCCTTCCAGGCAGACCTCTGTAACCGGCGACAGAAGACATTCCGACAATGGTTCCTTTATTCTTTAGGATTGAATTCAAAGCAAATTTGGTACAATAAACGGTTCCCCAAAAATTAATATCCATCACTCTTCTCAATGTTTCGAGGGTTGTTTCCTGGAACATTCCGCGCATTGAAATTCCTGCATTATTGATCAAAATATCTATTCCATTAAATTTTTGAATAGTTGCTTCGATAAAATTTTTACAATCTTCCTCTTTGCTTACATCGGCAACCATTGAAAATAAAGATTTTCCGAAAAATTCATTTTCTAATGCTTGCAGTTTTTCGGCAGTACGGGCACAGGTTGAAACTTTTGCTCCTCTCTCCAAAAATTCTGCAACAAGCGCTTTTCCAATTCCATCAGTACCGCCGGTTACAACAACAACTTTATTTTCAAACATTCATTCGATTTTGGGCAAAAATAGCGGAGAAGGAAGGAAAGAAAAATACTTATTTTTTTGCTTGCTGTGAAAATTGAAATTTCTTTCGCAGCTATGATGAGCATCCGCAATATTTATTCGTTTGTTGAATTTCTAAATGTAAGGGCCTCTCTCTGATCTTATTTTTGAGACACGCTGTTATGTCATTTGGTCCAGTCTCTTTTTTTTGTTTCCTGCAACGTTTCGGATGTTTCACTATACTTTAACACACCGCATTTCCCGTTAATGTAAATTTTTAATCTCGTACATTCAGTGCATACATCAACACAGCTTTTGTTACGTTTCGTCGAAAATAATCTGTATGGATAGGAAATAAAAAAAACCTCTGCTTTTACAGAGGCTTTAAAGTGATTCGGCTGGGACTCGGACCCAGGACCCTCCCGATTAAAAATCGGGATGCTCTTCCAACTGAACTACCGAAGTAAACTTTCAATGTATTTTCTCGATTTCATTTTTTTAATAAATAACTCTCTTTTTTTTGCTTCCTGCAATGTTTCAAATGACTCACTGTATTTTATTTCCCATGGAATCCCGGTTGATGTGAATTTGGAATGCCCAATATTGTGTTCATGAAGTCTTTTTTGTAGATCAGTGCATGCGCCGATATAATATTTATTGAGCTTTGCTGAAAATAAGATGTAGGTATATGGCATAAAAATTCTTTAAATTTCAATAAATAAAAAAACCTCTGCTTTTACAGAGGCATTAAAGTGATTCGGCTGGGACTCGGACCCAGGACCCCATCATTAAAAGTGATGTGCTCTACCAACTGAGCTACCGAATCGTGTTTTCAATTTCCTAAAAAAAAACAAGAGAAAAACAGATTCTTTTCTACCGGCTTTTTTTAAAGGAGTGCAAAAATAAGTGAAAAATTATTTGAACCAAAACTTTTAAGGAATAAACTTTTTCAATTTCTATGAACTGCCTTTCAGTCGGGCAATTCAACAAAAAAATAAAAATTCTTCTTTACTCTATGAAGTTCGGGCTAACGGTCAAAAGTTTTAAATCATTGCATGCTTTTTGTTGCTTAATTAATATGCAGAAAATTCTAATTCTCGACGACGATTTGGACCTTCTGACGGTTGTGAAGTCTCTCCTTAGAAAGAAGGGATTTGAGGTGTTTGCTTTCTCGGATTGGCGCAAGGCCTGGGATGCTGTGAGGACATATAAACCACAATTAATCCTGCTGGATGTTTTTCTTTCCGGCATTGATGGACTGGATATCTGTAAAAAATTGAAATCATCTATTTTTACAAGGAATATTCCCGTGATTATGTTTTCTTCATATCCAAATATTGCCGAAACAGCGATTTATGAATATGGCGCGGATGATTTTATGCCCAAACCATTCGAAGTAAATGATATGGTTAAAAGAATTCGTCATCTTTTGGCAAAAACACATGCTTCAGCATAGAAGTCGCTCGTTCTAACTAATTTCTTTCAATAACAAATTTTCAATGGTACTGCATGGAACAAAGAACGGCTTGTGTGTTATAACAAGATTCATAACCTGGCCTGATACAGAATAAGTCCCTTTTATAGTGTTCCCGTAAACGGTTATTCCAAAATCTCCTGAATTATCATCTCCGTTAAACGTTCCGTTGTAACTTTCTATTGCAGCTTTTGCTTTTGAAATAACAACAGCCACGGGTTGTTGGAAAGGTATACTAATATTGCAATCTGACATATATTTTTTAGATTAGGAGTGTGGAATTTGATGGGGAAAAGCATACACAAATTGGACAGCTAACGACATATTAATAAATGGTTCTATCATTTTTTTCTTTCCAATTGTGAAAAATTTCTTTTGCCTTTTCGTTTTGCAAATTTATCAAAGGAATTTTTCTTTCTTCCATTTTTGCATTCATTTCATCATAAATCATTGAATCATCAAAGCCAATTTCCGCTGCGTCTTTTCTGGTATTGGCAAAATAAACAACATCGGGTCGTGCCCAGTAGATGGCGCCAAGGCACATAGGGCATGGTTCGCAGGAAGTATAAATTTCACAACCTTCCAATTGAAATGTTTCCAACGTTTTGCAAGCTTCCCTGATGGCAATAATTTCTGCATGAGCGGTAGGATCATTCGTGCTGGTTACTTTATTATGTCCTCTGCTAATTATCTGATCCTGCTTTACAATTACACAACCAAAAGGGCCGCCGTCGTTTTTATTAATGCCATTTTCAGAAAGCAAAACCGCTTCATTCATAAACTTTTCTTCTCTTGTCATACTATTTAATTCTCATTTTATTAAAGGTAATTTTTAAAATTTTAATCAAACTAATTATACCTGGTAATTTTTTTTTAAAACAATGATTGTAATTTTTTTGTTTCAATGCGTTACTTTTAGCAAAGCTAACGGTGGCTAAAAGTTTAAACTATTTTCAAAAATGAATACGATAAAAGTTGGTGTCGCTTGTGACCATGGTGGCTTTGAATTAAAAAATATCCTGTTGCCTTTTTTATTAGCACAGAACTTTGAAATGAAAGATTTTGGTGCCTTCGAATTGAACAATGCAGATGATTTTCCTGATTTTGTAATCCCTTTGGCCAAAGCAGTTGCGAACAAAACCGTAGATCGCGGCATTGCCATTTGCGGAAGCGGCGTAGGAGCAGCAGTTGCAGCCAACAAAATTGCAGGTGTGAGGGCAGCGTTAATTCATGAGCATTTTTCTGCCCACCAGGGCGTTGAAGATGATGACATGAATCTCATTTGTCTTGGTGGAAGAGTGACAGGTTTTGCGGCAGCAGAAGAACTAATAATGGCTTTTTTAAACGCAAAATATATTGCGGCAGAAAGGTTTGAAAGAAGGCTTCAAAAAATACAAGCTTTGGAAATCAACAATGGTTAAATGATTTTTCTCCTTTCTTTTTTGTTGCATAAATAAACTTTAAAACATTTTTATTTTCTCAACATATATTTTACCGGATCAAGCCTCTTTTTAAAAAACAAAATAATTTTCTTTTTATTTTAGAAAAACATGAAGCACCAAATCAAAATTTTATTCTCAGATATAGGCGGAGTACTGCTTACGAACGGATGGGGACATTTGTCAAGAATGGCCGCTGCTAAAAAATTCAATCTCAATTATGAAGAGATGGACACGCTGCACGATTTTATTTTTAATGTTTATGAAATGGGGAAAATCACTTTAGATGATTATCTCAATACAGTTGTTTTCACAGAAAAAAGAGATTTTACCCGAGAAGAATTTAAGGAGTTTATGTATACACAATCTGTACAACTTCCCGACACGCTTCCCTGGATGATCGGCTGGAAAAATAAGCATGAAAACATTAAAGTGATTTCGATAAATAACGAGCCACGGGAATTGAATGAATACCGTATCAAGAAATTTAAACTGCATGATTTTTTTGACGCCTTTATTTCATCCTGTGAAGTAGGAATGCGAAAACCTGATCCGGGAATTTTTCTTCTTGCTCTTGGTATCGCACAGGCAAAACCTGAAGAATGCATTTATTTTGACGACCGCTTCATGCTGGTAGAGGCGGCAAAAAAAGCCGGCATACGGGCTTATCAACATACCAGTTTTGAAAATACAAAAAAGATCATGGAAGAGTTGATGCAATAATTTAATGTCAAATAGTTTCGAATTTAAAAATACAAATACGCATTATTTGTTAGCCGGCTGAAGCAAGCGAGGTCGTATCGCCTACCAAAGATTGTTTTACTTTTACACGACCTAAGTGTGAATTAAAACCTGGCAAATTTTTACAAAATACATTTATAAATAAAAAAGAATCATTAACAAATCTGTTTACCAACCCAATACATGAAACTTTTTCCGGAATCTGCATCTCACCAGTTAGAATTTGATAAAATAAAAGAATTGCTTGCAGTACATTGCCGTTCAGAATATGCGCGCAGAAGGGCCTTTGAATTACGCATTCACACACACAAAAAATTTATAGAACCACAACTTTTACAAACACACGAATACAAACTGCTTTTTGAAAATAATTTGTATTTTCCGGATGATGCGGTCCTAAACCTCTCAAAAGAATTAAAATTATTAAACATTGAAGCATCCATACTTTCAGGCGAACAATTTTTGCAAATAAAAAAACTTGCAAATGCTATTCAGCAAATCTTCCGATGGTTTTCTCCTGATAGAAAAGTGGCTTATCCTTCCCTTGCATTGATCATCGAACAAACTTATTTTGAAAAAACAATTTCTAAATTAATTGATGAGATCCTTGATGAATATGGCATTGTGAAAGACAGTGCTTCTGAAAAGTTGGCGACAATCAGGATGTCTTTGTACAAAAAAAGAACCGAACTGAAAAGAGTTTTTGACCGCATTGTAAGCAAGCTGAGAAAGCAAGGTTACCTGACAGACATTGAAGAAAGCTTTATGAATGGCCGCAAAGTACTGGCTGTTTTTGCAGAACAAAAAAGAATGGTAAAAGGAATTTTGCATGGGGAAAGTGACAGTCGTCGCACTTCATTTATTGAGCCTGAAGAAACGACTCATTTGAATAATGATATTTTTTCTCTTGAAAATGAAGAACGAAAAGAGGTAAATTTCATACTTCAAAAACTCACCTCAAAAATTCGCGTTTATCATTCGTTGCTTTCTGTTTATCATGAAACTATTGGTGAGTATGATTTTATAAGAGCCAAGGCCAGATTGGCTTTGGATTATCACGGTAATCTTCCCGCACTGCATGACAAGGCAATTGTGAATTTGAAAAATGCAGTTCATCCATTACTTTTTATTTACAATGAAAAATTAAAAAAGCCCACGATTCCGGTGAATCTTTCTTTGGATGACAAGAACAGAATTCTTGTAATCAGCGGGCCAAATGCTGGCGGCAAAACAGTTACTTTAAAAACTGTGGGCTTATTACAAATGATGGTACAAAGTGGATTATTGGTTTCCTGCGAAAAGGACAGTGAATTTGGAATTTTCAAACAACTGATGATTCATATCGGCGACACCCAAAGCCTCGAATTTGAATTAAGCACTTATTCATCGCATCTCATCAACATGAAATATTTCATGGAGAATGCGAATGGGAAAACATTATTTTTTAT
>JAHEZB010000163.1 GCA_023251285.1 Chitinophagaceae bacterium
ACAATCCCCAGGCGATGTATAGCTCTTCTTCATTCAATTCAACCACATGGTTATTCTTATTTTCAAGCGCTACTTTTTCTCTTATTTTTTCTAAAGAAGTAAGCTTCGTTAATTTTGTTTTAGGAATGGTATGCGCTACATGAGTATGATCCGGCGCGGCTTTTGGCGCTTCAGGTTTTAAAACCTCTTTTTCAATAGTAAGTGTCGCTTCATTGTTTTTTAAAGAAATTTCCGGCTTTTTTATTTTTGATAAACCAGGTTCTTTTTTTATTGGATTTACAGCGACAGGAGAAATGATTTTAAACGAAACAGGTCTTACACTTTCAAGCTGTTTTTTTTTTGATAACTGACCGTTATCATTAACCAGGTTCAGCGCCTGGTTCAGGTAAGAAAGTTTTATAAAAGTAAGTTCGACGTGCAGCCTTTTATTTTTTGCAAGACGATAATTGATTTCAGATTCGCTTAAAATATTTAATGCACTCAGCAACCACGAATCATTCATTTTGGAAGCGGCTTCGAGATATCTTTGTTTAAATCCCTCTGAAACTTCCAGTAAAACAGCTACTTTCGGGTCTTTGCTCACCAATAAATTTCTTAAGAATTCTGCAAACCCATTCAATACCAGGTCGCCTTCAAAACCTTTGCGGTTTATTTCATCATACAATAAAATCGCATCACCGGCATTTTGATTTTGCATCGCATCTATCAAACGGAAATAATAATCTTCATCGAGGATATTCAAATGTTCGAGCGTGTTTGAATAAGTCAATTCACCATTTGTAAAACTTACAATTTTATCTAAAATACTCAACGAATCTCTAAGGCATCCTTCGCTTTTCTGGGCAATAATATGAAGCGCGGTTTTATCCGCCGTTATGTGTTCTTTTTCGCAGATTTCATCAAGATGTTCTACCGTATCGTTGTTGGTAATTCTTTTAAAATCAAATATTTGACACCGTGATAAAATCGTTGGAAGGATTTTATGCTTTTCCGTTGTCGCTAAAATGAAAATCGCAAATGGTGGTGGTTCTTCCAGCGTTTTTAGAAAT
Organism: Chitinophagaceae bacterium; assembly: GCA_023251285.1. GTDB lineage: Bacteria > Bacteroidota > Bacteroidia > Chitinophagales > Chitinophagaceae > Ginsengibacter. The sequence continues at coordinate 1,050 of JAHEZB010000163.1, forward strand.
GCGTTAAATGCCGAAGCGCTTAACATGTGAACTTCATCCACAATATAGACTTTGTATTTTCCAGCTTGCGGCGCAAAGCGAACCTGGTCAACCAATGCGCGGATATCATCCACCGAATTATTGCTGGCTGCATCCAGTTCATGAATATTCAGTGAACTTCCATTATCAAAAGAAATGCAGGAATTACAAACATTACATGCTTCGCCATCGGCAGTTCTGTTTTCACAGTTAATCGTCTTTGCAAGAATGCGCGCACACGTTGTTTTACCAACTCCACGAGGTCCGCAAAATAGAAAAGCATGCGCAAGCTGATTATTTTTTATTGCGTTTTTTAAAGTAGTGGTAATGTGTGATTGGCCCACAACGGTACTGAAATTCTGGGGCCGGTATTTACGTGCAGAAACAATGAATTTGTCCATAATCAAAAGAGACAAATTTAAGGAAATAATTCCGAAGCCACTTGTTCTTCCTGATCAAAATCAAAAAGAAAATGTATGGAAAAAAATAAAAATTTAAAAGGTTGAGGCTGCTAAATCTGCGAGCAAATTACCGATGATTCAATTCGTTTTCAGCAGTTATCTACTTTCATCAAATGGTCAATCTCTGCAGTGAGCCGTGCAAATATTTCATCTACGGTTCCTTCACCTTTTATCAAAACCACCTTCTGAGCTTTTCGATAATGATCGGCTACAGTAGCAGTTTTTTTATGATATTCAGCGATACGCGCCCTGATAACGATCTCGTTCGTGTCATCAGAACGTCCGCTGGTTTCGCCACGTTTTAATAAACGTTTTATCAATTCATCCTCGCTTACTTCCAATGCAATCATTACATCAATGCAGGTATGTTTTCTGGCTAATAAATTGTCCAGTTCCTCTGCCTGCACAGCGGTGCGCGGAAAACCATCAAATAAGAAACCTGCGGATTCCATGTTCAAATCAACCGCATCATTGATCATTCCAATCACTACCTCATCAGGCACCAGGTTGCCTTTGTCCATCAGTTTTTTTGCTTCGATTCCCAATGGTGTTTTTCGTGAAATTTCGCTTCGTAATAAATCACCTGTTGATAGATGCCTTAGATGATATTTTGCAATCAGCTTTTCTGACTGAGTTCCTTTTCCGCTGCCCGGAGGGCCAAATAAAATAAGATTGAACATCGGCTTTTTAAAATCCTTGTGAGCATCAAATATACTTGATGAAAATTAAAAATCGGACGTTATGCGATAAAAACGAATATTTTTTAGCAAATCATCCATTTTTGATTGTTTAATTTTACACCAATCGTTTTTCTTGAATAAAATTAAAAGTAAACAAAATGGATAAAGAAGAAAAAAGAGCCGGTTTTTTAACAGACGATAAAAATCCGCAGGAAATAAGCAATGAAGAATGGAAGAACATATTGCCGCAGGATGTTTATCATATTGCCCGGCAAAAAGGAACAGAAAGGCCGGGAACAGGGAAATTTTATCAACATAATGAGGTAGGAACTTATTATTGCGCCGTTTGCGGTAACGCGCTTTTTCGCAGCAATGGAAAGTTCAACAGCAGTTGTGGATGGCCCAGCTTCTTTGAGCCAATCAGTAAAGAGAGCCTCATTTATCTTCCAGATAATTCTTATGGAATGAAACGTACAGAAGTAGAATGTGGTAAATGCCATTCCCATCTCGGCCATGTTTTTGAGGACGGGCCGCCGCCAACGGGTTTGCGTTACTGTATCAATTCGGTAGTGCTTGGATTCGATAAAGCGACGGAAGAAAAATAATTTACGTCCTGCCGGTAAAAGCCCTGCGCAGCAGAGCGACAATAAACGTAAATATTGCCGAGCCAATTATTGCCCAAATAATTGGGAAAGGTTTGCCTTCAACATTAATTGTAAAAAAATCCGGCAAACCCATTCTTCCTGCAATCCACAAGCCGATGTAAGCACCGATAAATCCGACAATAATAGAGACTAAACATCCTCCAAGATCGTAGCCGGCGAGGGATTGGCCAATACCACCACATATTGCGGCAATCAATAAAAGTATGAGGAATCCGATGAGTGTCATGTCTTTAAAATTTTTATTGAAAATAAGTTTTTTTTAATTGAATAGCATTTTTATTCCGGTAAAACGCAAAATTAAATAAACAGCAGACGAATACCTGCCCGACGGTCAGGCGGGAATAATCTATCTTCCTGTTTTTCTTTTTAATAAAAATTGCTGAATTTAAAATTTCAGGTGTCATCTTTGCTTTGTAATACAAAAAAGCATTAGTAGTATGATAAACCTGAAACCGGTTGAAAGAAAATTTATTTCGAAAAAAATAGATACCTTTTTTATTGACCTGTATGATGCTTTTCAGTTTGTAATACGGTTTTTTAAAGAAGTCTTTAAGCCGCCTTACGAGGTTAAAGAAGTTATTAAACAATGCTATGAAGTTGGCTATAAATCTCTTTTCTTAATTACACTTACCGGCTTTATTACCGGTTTGGTTTTTACGAAGCAATCAAGACCTTCATTAGCGGACGTGGGTGCTACCTCCTGGATTCCAAGCCTTGTGGCAATCGCTATCATCAGGGCACTTGCCCCATTGGTAACGGCTTTGATATGTGCAGGAAAAGTAGGCTCCAATATTGCAGCAGAACTGGGCTCCATGAAAGTAACCGAGCAAATTGACGCAATGGAAGTATCGGCAGTAAATCCGTTTAAATATCTGGTAGTGAGTCGTGTTCTGGCTACCACATTGATGATTCCTTTGTTGATGTGCTACACAGGTTTTGTGGCAATGATGGGGGCATTTCTGAATGTGCATCAAAATGAAATGACCAGTTTCATCACTTTCTTTCAACAGGCCTTTGATAAAATATCTTTTCTCGATATTTTTTCTTCACTTTTTAAAAGTATTATTTATGGCTTTACAATCGGAATGGTAGGCTGTTACAAAGGATTTCATGCGTCCAATGGAACAGCGGGCGTAGGAAAAGCAGCAAATCAATCTGTAGTGCTTTCTATGTTTTTAATTTTTATAGAAGAGATTCTTATTGTTCAGATCACAAATAGTTTAAGACCGTGGTAATGGAAACGAAAAATGAACAGACAGACCCGTTTGAAAACGAAATTTCCATTATGGATTTGTATAAATCTTTTGGTGAAAATCATGTGTTGCGTGGCGTAAATCTGCAGGTAAAAAATAAAGAAAATGTGGTGGTTTTGGGAAGATCCGGAACCGGCAAATCTGTTTTGATAAAAATTATCTGTGGTTTATTAAAACCAGACCAGGGAAGTATAAATGTTTTGGGAAAAGAGGTGGAATTATTAAACGAAAAAGAATTACAGCAGCTTCGTTTGCAAATTGGTTTTTCTTTTCAGAGCAGCGCTTTATATGATAGTATGACGGTAAAAGAAAACCTGGCTTTTCCGTTGGTTCGCCATTCGAAACATTTGTCAAAAAAAGAAGTGAACCAACAAATAGAAAGGGTTTTGGATGCGGTAGGGTTATTGCAGACGATCAATCAAATGCCGTCGGAATTGTCGGGCGGACAAAGAAAAAGAATTGGGATTGCGCGTACTTTAATCCTGCGTCCAAAGATCATGTTGTATGATGAACCTACATCAGGCCTGGATCCGATAACCAGTATTGAAATAAACAATCTGATCAACCTTGTGAAACAGGAATTTAATACCACTTCCATCATTATTACACACGACTTGACTTGTGCAAAAACAACCGGTGATAAAGTGGCCATGTTATTTGACGGAAAGTTTATAAAGCAAGGTACTTTTGATGAAGTGTTTAGCAGCGATGATGAAAGAATTCAAAATTTTTATAAATACAATTTTATTAAATAGTTATGAGATCAACAGGAAACAGAAGGGCGGTCATTGTGGGAATATTTATCTTCCTCGGACTGGTCATTTTTATCTGGACCGTGCTGACGCTTGGTTCACAGAAAAAAGCTTTTGGAAATTCAGTTACCATTAAATCCTATTTTGATAACGTGAACGGTTTACAGAAAGGAAACAATGTTTGGTTTTCCGGAGTAAAAGTGGGCACCATCAAAAAAGTAACGCTGATAGGAAATGAAAGGGTAGAAGTGGATATGAATATTGAAGAACATTCGCTTCCTTTTATCCGCAAAAATGCAAAAGCAAAATTGAGTACCGATGGATTAATCGGGAATAAAATAGTAGAAATTTATGGAGGTACGTCCAAAGCGCCACCAATTGAAGATGGCGATATGTTGAACAACGATAAATTATTAAGTACCGATGAAATGATGAATACACTTTCAAAAAACAATGACAATCTGTTGGCGATAACGGCAAATTTTAAGACGTTGAGCAATAACCTGGTAGCAGGCAGAGGCTCTATAGGAAAATTGCTAACGGATGAAACATTTGCAAATCAACTGGATAAAACGGTAATTATTCTCAACAAAACCACCGCAAATCTTGAAAGAGTTACGGCAAATGTTTCTGATTATACAGCAAGACTTAATGAAAAAGGCGGCCTGGCAAACGATCTCGTAACCGATACGGTAATTTTTAGCAGATTGCGGGCAACGGTTTCACAGCTACAAAATGTCGCTGATCAATCAAAGCAGATCATGGGTAATCTTGATTCGGCAAGCGTCAATTTGAACCAGGGGCTGAACAATAAAAATGCTCCGGCCGGAATGTTTTTGCATGATGAAAAAACTGCTACATCATTGAAAAATACTTTTCAGAATTTACAGGCAGCAAGCAAAAAATTAGATGAAGACCTGGAAGCTGTACAACACAATTTTTTACTTCGTGGATTTTTCAAAAAGAAAGCAAAAAATGATAAAGAAAATGGGCGGGTTGTTTTGGATACAACTGTCATGAGGTAAGGTATTTTATTAATCAATTAAAAGTTAATAATCTTACTAAAGT
>JAHEZB010000164.1 GCA_023251285.1 Chitinophagaceae bacterium
ACGTTCTTATTCTACAGGAAGACTTTCCTGTACCATAAAAGTCTTTATTGGGGATATGACTTCTGCAGCAAATATCAATGATGTGGCCTCTCTGAAGAATAAAAAGGTAAAAACTGTTTCTAAAAAACTATTATTTAACATGGATAACCTTGGAATTTATATTGATAATATTGAAGGAGTGACATTTGGCCCCACACTTTCAAATGGAAAAAAATCACTCATTTTTATCGCTGATAATAATTTTAATCCATTGGAACAAACGCAATTTCTCTTATTTGAAATTGAATAAAAACATGCACTTACCTGGTTAGTGAAAATAAAATAAAAAACAAAATTTGCCATATTTGTTTGCTTGCTATATTACATTCCGGCTTTGTGGATTCAACAGATGCATACTCTATTTCTTCTTTTTAAACATCTTAGAAATATAACCTCCGGCTTTATTTACTGCCTGTACTTTATCTGCAAGGGCATCCAGTAGAAAGTTTTCTGAATTGTCTTTTTCATTTAAAACTGTCTCGCTCTCAGTTTGTTTTGGATAAATGATGATATAGCTATTGTGAATAAAATATTTAGATAAATAATACGGAAGCCTTTCCAGATTTTGATCATAAGAAATATGTCCTTTACGCGAAGAAACAATTACAAAGAAGTCATTTGGTTTTAACTCCCTTGCAAGGATCAAAAAATCTTCCCAGTTACTAAACTGATTATAAGTAGCAGTGACAGGGCTTGCTGATTGCGAATTCAAATTTTTCAATTCGACGAGCGCATCTTCTCGTGCAAAAAAATGAAAGGACAAATCACCTGTTTTTGCGATCGTACAAATCCTGCTAAACCAATGATTGAAACCCGGCTCTTTTTCTGCATCAGGAGTTACTACAACGACCATTCTTTTTAAAGTATTAAACGGCTGAACGTTTTTATAAATAAACATCGTTTCACCGGTTCTACTCAAGATACTTTCTGTTATTGGCCCTAAAAAATCTTTTTGATTTGCATTTTTATGCAAGCCAATCAATACATCTGTAATGTTTTGTTCTTTGATCGTATAAATTATCGCGTTACTAATACTGAAGTCGTAACGTGTTAAAGGAATTAGGGTATTCTCTGTGGCCGCCGCATGATTCAGGGCTTGTTGCATCATCTTCTTTCCTGTTGCCTGCGAAGTCTCATCGTTACTATCATCGCTTATAATAGTGAGCGCATAAACTGGAACATTATTTTTTTTCGGCTTCATCATCAAGCCAAAATCCACCATTTCTGTTACTGTATCAGGATACGCAAGGGTGATCAAAATCTTCTCATCTGTCTCTGCAAGTTTTTCTTCCTCCTCTTCTTCTTTCAATGCCAATTTACCAGATGCTTTTTCCACTACAAAAGAACTGATTGCGCAACTGACCAATATCAACACGATCGTTCCATTCAGTATGTCCTCATCCAGTAAACGAATTGGTTCACCACCGGGCGTTTCACCAATAATTATATTATAACCAACCAATATAATTGCTAAAGTAGCAGCGGCATGTGAAGTGCTTAAACCGAATATCATGCGCCCCTCTTCGGGCAATAATTTAAAGGATTTTTCAGTAATCCATGCGGCAGCAAATTTGGTCGTAATTGCTACTGCAACGATTACGCCTGCCACGCGCAAAGCTCCCCATCCATGAAAAAGCACATTAAAATTTACCAGCATTCCCACTCCTATCAAAAAGAAAGGAATGAACAAAGCATTTCCAACAAAGTTAATCCGGTTCATTAACGGAGAAGAATGAGGAATAAAATTATTGAGAACCAGGCCGGCAAAAAAAGCACCAATGATCGCTTCAATTCCTGCAGCTTCTGCAAGAAAAGATGCGAGAAAGACAATGGCCAGAACAAAAATATATTGGGAAATGCTGTCTTCATAATTTTTGAAAAACCAGCGGATAATTATGGGAAAAATGAAGAAAACAATTCCGACAAAAACAATGGTAGAAATGCCAAGGGTAAACCAAAAGGTAGATGTTACTTCACCTTTGGTCATACCAGCAATTACAGCAAGAATCAACAACGCAAGAATATCAGTGATCATCGTACCGCCTACAGTTAGTGCGACTGCCCGATTTCTTGAGACACCATATTTGCTTGCAATTGGATATGAAACCAGTGTATGCGTAGAAAACATACTGGCGAGCAAAACGGACGAAAGCCAGCCATAACCTAAAATATAATAACTCGCCAATGTGCCAAAAATAAGTGGAAGTGTAAAGGTGATTAATCCAAAAAAAATGATTTTTCTGCGATTCTTTTTAAACTCAGAAATATCAATTTCCAGGCCGGCAAGAAACATTATGTATAGAAGGCCAACGGTTGCAAAAAGCACGATGCTGCTGTCTCTGCGCAATAAATTCAATGCATAAGGACCGACAATCACACCCGCAATGATGAGCCCGATAATGTGCGGTACTTTTATTTTTTTTAATAAAATAGGGGCAAAAAGTATGATGAACAAAACCAATGAAAAAATGATCACCGGATTTGTCAGTGGCAAAGAAAAATCCAAATCTGTCAATAAGATCATACGATGAATTAAGATGATTAAATAAAATTCCCTTTACTGCTTTTTCAATCGTAATGAATATAAAATACGGCAACCATTTGCCTGTGTTATTTCCCGATCGCCGGTCATTTCCTTTTCTTTTGTTTTCTGCAGACGTACCACTATTTTTGCGGAAGCATCTGTAGAATCCTGTTGCACCCCAAGCTTTAGCGTATTGCCAAGAAAATCACCTGTATACACCCTCACCAGTTGATTATTGCTCATCGCACTGGCAATTACCATGTTATTCTGAAATTTAAAATCCCATTGTTCATTTTTAACATCGCCGACGGCAGAGCCAGGACAGCTTGTTTCTGTGCAAAGCATTTCTACCATCCATGTTCCTGGCAGCTTTTGATGTTCCAGGAATAAACTATCGTTTACAACGTTTTTTGTGCTATCGAGTGATTTTTCTTTTTCATTTAATTGTTCTTCTTTAATAGAAAGTGACTGTTCTTTCAATGCCAGTTCCTGTTCCTTTACATTCAGTTCCTGCATTTTTCTATTTAGCTCCATTTCCCGCTGGCGCAGTCCACAACCAGATATAAAAACAATTCCGATTAGTAAAATCAATTTCATATTTCAAACGATTTTGAGAATTTCAAGATATAAAATTTTAGCCAAAGAACAGGATTTAAGCGTATTTGTTTATTTGCTGCATTTGTAAAAAATAAAAGCCACTGTTGAAGTGGCTTTCATGTCTATACATGAATAATATAATTTCCGAATTCCTTCTAAAATTAATTGCGTTTTTCTTTTCGATTAGATTCCGTTAATACCCGGCTGCGCCGTCATCCCCTCTTTTATCAGCAACTGCAATAATTGTTTTTCCCTTCATCATGATCACTTCCGTTCTTCCAATTGAGCCTCTTACCGTTACTTTATACCCCATCGCTTTTAATTTTTCAATCACATCTTTATTAAAATCACGTTCTACAAATATCTCATCAGGCAGCCATTGATGATGGAATTTTGGAAAATCAACCGCTTCTTCAGGTGTTAATCCAAAATCAAGAATGTCAACAATAGTTTGATAAACGCTGGTTGGAATGGTAGTGCCTCCGGGGGTTCCAACAACAATGAAAGGTTTATTATCCTTCAAAACAATGGTTGGAGTCATGCTGCTCAGCATTCTTTTGCCGGGTGCAATCGCATTGGCTTCCTGGCCTACAGCTCCAAACATATTCGGAACGCCCGGCTTCACACTAAAATCGTCCATTTCATTATTCAACAAAAAACCGGCGCCCTCTACTACAATCCCACAGCCATAAGAACCATTTAAAGTGGTTGTAACAGAGACTGCATTCCCATCCTTATCCAACACATCAAAATGAGTTGTCTCCTCTCCTTCCTGAATGTAACCTTCTTTGATATCTTTACTGTTTCCTGCTTTAGCAGGATCATAATCACTCATTCTTTTTTTAAGATATTCATCACTCACCAAAGTTTTTACGGGGACTTTTACAAAATCCGGATCTCCCAGAAACTTTGCCCTGTCTGCAAAAGCGCGTCTTTCTACTTCTGTCATCAACTGAACAGAAGCCAACGTGCCATACTTCATCTGATCGATATGTTCCATAGCGCTCATCTTCAACATTTGTTCTAAAATAATTCCGCCACTGCTTGGCAAAGGCATGGTAACTATGGTATTGCCTTTATAATCAAACACAATGGGATCGCGTTGTTTGGCTTTATAATTTTTTAAATCTTCTTCTGTAATAATTCCTCCATCTCTTTTCATTTGTTGAGCGATCAAATATGCAGTCTTACCTTCATAAAAACCGTTCGCGCCATTATCTCTCATTCTTGTTAATGTATTCGCCAGATCTTTTTGTACTAATGTATCTCCTGCTTTCCATGGACTTCCTTTGACAAAAACCGGAACAACAGCGTTCATTTTAGTCAAATAACTTTTGTTGTAATTCAGGCTCGATGCTTCTCCGGGATTTAAAACAAAGCCCTTTTCAGCAAGATCAATGGCCGGTTGAATTAATTTTTTAAAAGGAAGTTTTGCATATTTCATGCATTCAAAAATGCCAGCAACAGAACCCGGAACGCCGGATGCCAGTTGGCTTTCCTGCGATAGATTCATTTGTGGATTTCCGGCGGAATCAAGATACATATCTCGGAAAGCCTTTCCTGGAGCCATTTCGCGATAATCAAGGGTTATATTTTGTCCGTTATTCAAATGAATGACTGTAAAGCCGCCACCACCAATATTTCCGGCACTGGGATGAACGACTGCCAATGCCAACTGTGTAGCAATCGCAGCATCTACCGCATTTCCGCCTTGTTTTAAAATATCAACACCAACATTGCTCGCTATCTGGCTTGCAGAAACTACCGCACCTCTTTTTACTTCAATATCTTTTGTTGTCTGGTAATGAAATCCCGTCAACTTTTGGGGATGATTACATGAAGAAAGAATTGCAATAAAGCATAAAATAGCTGGAAGAACCTGGAATTTTCTCATTATATACTTTTTGCCCAAATGTAGCATTTATGAGTTGAATGTTCAAGCTTGAAGGTTCAGGGTTTGTTTAAAAAGGTCTTGCCGTTTTTTATTCTTTTCAAAAGAAAATGGCAGCAAAGCAAGAAATATAGAGGATTTCTATTTTCAATTCAACGTAATTAATTGCTATCATTGATTTATTTTCTCTCACATGAACATTGATTATTGAACATTGATGATTGAACATTGATGATTGAACATTTTATTATAAAACATTCAATTCCCAATTGCCGGTTATCCATTCCCTCATTGCTGATTGCTCATTGCTCATTACATTCGTACAATTAAATTTTTTTGAAAAATGCGTAAACTTTTTCTACTCTTATTTTTTTCTTCTTTTATCCAAATCACATTTGCACAGGCTCCAAAAACTTATAGTTCTTCCCAGATTTTTCAGCAGATAAAAAAACTGGATGTACTTGGTTCCGTTTTATATGTCGCCGCGCATCCGGACGATGAAAACACGCGCCTGCTTGCCTTTTTGGCTAATGATAAATTATACAGAACCGGATACCTGAGCATGACACGTGGTGATGGCGGACAAAATCTGATTGGTGATGAGCAGGGAATTGAATTGGGATTGATCAGAACCCAGGAACTGCTGGCAGCAAGAAGAATTGATGGAGCAGAACAATTTTTTACAAGAGCATTTGATTTTGGCTTTACAAAAAGCCCGGTTGAAACTTTTCAATTTTGGGATCATGATAAAATACTCAGCGATGTTGTTTGGGTGATCCGAAAATTTCAGCCCGATATCATTATCACCCGTTTTCCAACAACCGGGGAAGGTGGTCACGGTCATCATACAGCATCAGCCATTCTAG
>JAHEZB010000165.1 GCA_023251285.1 Chitinophagaceae bacterium
GACAAGGGAATTCCTACGCCTGCAAACGCCCGCAAAGCAATGGCAGATTTGGCATGATTGATTGTATAAACATATTCTACGTCTGTTTTTATAAATTCCTTTAAATATTTATTGAAAAAATTTCCTGTCTGTGCGTTCTTATTTTTTTCTTTTAAAAGATCCCATGGCAATCCTGATTCTTCGAAGTTGATTTTTAAATTGGTGATTAATTTGGGATTTCTTGGATTAGCTTTTACCAGGTTATAACTGATTGCAGAACCCATTACCAGGGCAGTGTTGAACGAATATTTTAAAAAAGGATTTTCATTTAATGTACTGTCAAAACTCGCTGAACGATTATATAAACGCCGGTAATCAAAATTAAAAAGCTTCAAACTCCATAGGTGTTTTGTATTGTTGGTCCAGTTAAAACCATAGGCAGTATTAAACACCTGTTGATTAAAAAAATCAATGCGATTTATGAGAGAAATATTTGTATTGATGAATGATTGATTGGTAATTAAATTTCTATTGTTATAAACTCCGAGCGGGAAAATGAATTTTGGAAACAACAAGGTATTTGAATAACTCAATTCATTTGAATTGATAAAAGTACCACTGCTGTTTCTGTGAGAAGTATTAAATTCGACACCCGCTTTTATTCCATTAGTCATCCGTATCGCAGATTTGGCAAGGTTTCTATCAGTAACTGATAAATTTAAAGACAGACCCAAAAGATTTCCTGAGGCAGAAGTAGTAAGGCTGCTGGTAGCATTATTTGCTGAATAACTCATTTCAATGTTCCCTTCAAAAGCATATTTTTTCAAAGGAATTAATTTAACCACCATATTCAGGAGATTGGTATCCTTTTGTTCAATGATATCAATCGTTGGGCTTTCCCACACACCCAATTTGTACAAATCATTTATTGTTTTAAAATAATCATCCTGGCGAAAAACATTTCCTTTTTTTATGGCAATATTTCTGCGCAATAATGAAAATTTAAAAAGTTTCCGATGAAATTTGGCTGTATAATTTTTAAACGTACGAACCTGTAAGTTGCTGTCCGTGTATTCATCGCCCGGTACATAATCGGGCAATACATAAATATGATTGATATAATATTTCTGCAAATTGCTGCTGTCCGGCAAATTATTTAACTGAAATCCAAGCCGGATCTTTGGATTTTTTCGCTGCTGATTGGCTTCTGCCAGTAAACGTAATTGCTCAAATGGATCTTCTGAAACACTTGTCAATGCTGCAATTGTAGTATCACCGGTTGCCCTTATTTCGTCAGCAGTAAATTTATAATACCCGTTATTTTTATAAAGATTTACGAGCCGGTTTGTTTCCTGCAGAATGCCACTTTTGGTGATTGGCGTATTGGGCTGAAGCAGCGATTCTTTTTTTGTGGAAACTGCCAGTTGTTCCAGCTCAGGTTTTGTAAAGAGATAAGCCAAAGTGTCTATCATGGTGCGTTTTCCAGCGTCCACGTTGTAGGTAACTGTAACTCTTTCCTGGTTTTTTTTTCTTGTGACCGTATCAAAAGAATAGGAAATATCCGGACTGTAAAAACCAAGATTTTGCAAAGCTGCTGCCATATTTGCCGCAGATTGAGCCACCGCATTTGTATCAAAAACAGGCGGGTCGGGAAGATAATGAAAAATAAAAAATTTATCTTTCACCATCACTTTTGCGCTGTCATCCAATTGAGTGCTTAATCTTGATTTGATGCTGACCTTTTCGTCTTTACTTACGTTGTTTGCTTTCAGCTTTATATTATTTTTAAAAATGAAGGGAACATTTTTTTGATATTTTTGAACAATTGTACAACTCGAAAAAAAGAAGATAGTAAAAAAAAATTTCAGGAAAAATAAGACGGAAGTTTTCACAGAGTTGTTCCCTTTCATAATAAAAAAGCCATGTTGAGCAAAAAGATTGTCAAATATATTCAAAGTTTGAGCCATAAAAAATTCCGTGACGAAGAAGGCGTTTTTATTGCTGAAGGACCAAAGGTTGTTTCAGAATTTTTATCTGCAGAAATAATAGAATGCAAAATAATTTGTGCAGAAAAAGAATGGCTTTTTGAAAACGAAATTTTATTAAAAAATATAAACCTCGAAAATGTTTTTGAGATGGATGAACATTGGCTGAAAAGTATTTCTCTTTTGAAAACACCGAATAAAGTAGCTGCAGTTTTTACGAAAAAACCGCCAGTTGAAAATCAAAATCTTCATGACAGAATTTCACTGATGTTGGACGATTTACAGGACCCGGGAAATATGGGGACCATCATCAGGATTGCCGATTGGTTTGGAGTTGAAAATATTATTTGTAGTGAGCACAGTGTGGATTGCTATAATCCAAAAGTGGTACAATCCACTATGGGCAGCCTTCTGAGAGTGAATCTTATTTATACCAATTTGAAATTATTTATGAAAAAAAATAAGCACATACCATTCTACGCTGCTTCTTTATCGGGGGTTTCTGTGTTTAAATTGCCGAAAATAACTCAGGGAATTTTTTTAATCGGAAACGAGTCAAAAGGATTGAGCGAAGAAATTTTAAAATCTGCTTCGCAAAAAATTACGATTCCAAAAGCAGGTCATGCAGAATCATTAAATGCTGCAGTGGCAACCGGCATCATCTTATCACAGGTTGTTTTTCATTCGTGATTTCTAAAAATACAAAATCCCATTAAAACTTCGTTTACCGAAGTAAATAACAATCATTGATAACTTACCTTTATCCAGTTTAAATAAAAAATATGCTAAAAGTTGGAGTATTTGGGGTTGGCCATTTAGGAAAATTTCATTTGAATAACTGGAAAGAAATAGAAGGCGTCAAATTGATTGGATTTTTTGATCCTTCTGACTTGAATGCGAACGACGTAAAAAACGAATACGGTTTAAAAAGATTTAAAAAAGCCGATGATTTGATTGAAGCTTGTGATGCAATCGATATTGTGGCGCCCACAACCGAACATTTTGAATTGTGTAAAAAGGCCATTCTAAAAAGCAAACATGTGTTTGTTGAAAAACCTTTATGCAACACAATGGGAGAAGCAAAGGAAATAGTGAAACTGGCAAAAGAAGCAAACATCAAGTTCCAGGTTGGACATGTGGAGCGTTTCAATCCGGCGCTGCTGGCGGCAAAAGAACACGAACTGAATCCGATGTTTATTGAAGTGCACCGTCTTTCTCAATTCAATCCACGTGGTACAGATGTGAGTGTAATTTTGGATTTAATGATCCACGACATTGATATTATTCTTTCGTTGGTAAAAAGTAATGTGAAAAATGTTTTTGCCAACGGCGTAAATGTTTTAAGCGATACGCCGGATATTGCCAATGTGAGGATGGAATTTGACAATGGATGTGTGGCAAATCTTACTTCCTCGAGGATTAGTATGAAAAAAATGCGGAAGATGCGGTTGTTTCAAAGGGATTCTTATGTAGGAATAGATTTTTTAGAGAAAAAAACGGAGATCATTAAATACAAATCTCCGGAAGATAAAAATGTTTTTACTTTTGATATTGACACCAACCATGGCAAAAAAACGATTGCAATTGCAGCGCCTGTTGTGAAAGAGAGCAATGCTATAAAAATGGAATTACAGAGTTTTGTGAATGCGATTAATAATAACAAAACTACCGTCGTTACTGAGGTTGACGGCTTTCGTGCGATGGAAGTGGCACATTTGATTTTGGATAAGATCAACCGGAACCAGATCGGGTAATTTTAATTTTATTTTACTTTGCAAAACCGCTTACACATTAGATTTTATGCATTAGGCGATTTACTTGCATCTGTTATTGCGTGGATTCTTTTTTATTGGATCCACAGGCATCTTGGGGGAGAAAGTTTTGCGTTTAGCAAAAAATTTATTTTTGGTTTGATATTTTATCCGCCCGGATATTTGCTTTTATATCACCTTTCCGGAACTTACAAAAATCTTTACTACAAATCAAGATTGCTTGAATTGTTCTCTACTTTTTTAGCCACATTTCTTGGAAGTATTATCCTGTTTTTTATTTTCTTATTTTATAAAAAACATCAAAATCTAAGCACTTTCTACACTCAGTTTTTTCTACTGTTTGCTCTTCAGTTTGTAATTACCTATTTGATCCGGTTTTTGTTTTTAAGTAAAGCGCATAGCCAATTACAACATGAAGAAGTATGGTTTAATACATTAATTACCGGTAATCCGCAAAAAGCGGAAGAACTGTTTCATTCAATAAAATCGAATAAGGAAAAAAGCGGCTATCGCATCTGTGGGTTTGTTTCTTCAGAACAACAAAATAACCGTCAATGGAATGGAGAAATTTCTTTTTTGGGAAATATAAATGCCCTAAAAAATGCGATAGATAAATACGCAATTAGTGAAGTGCTCATTGCGTTGGACAAAGAGGAGAGAGAGGAAGTCGAAAAAATTTTGCAATTGCTTGCAGAAAAAGAAGTGAATGTAAAAATGGTGCCCGATAAAATTGACATTCTAACCGGAAGTGTAAGGACGACCAATATTATGGGAACGCCACTGATAGAAATTCATACCGGGTTGATGAACGCATGGCAGCAAAATGTAAAACAATTGGTTGATATTATAATTTCAGTTTTTGCGATTGTTGTTCTTTCACCATTGCTTTTATACACGGCAATTAGGACAAGATTTTCATCAAAAGGAAACATTTTTTATTCGCAGGAACGAATTGGTCATAAAGGCAAAAAATTTTTTATTTACAAATTCAGGTCGATGATAACCGATGCAGAAAAGAACGGGCCGATGCTGAGCAGTGATCATGACGAAAGAATCACAAAATGGGGAAAGATCATGCGGCGTTGGAGATTGGATGAACTGCCCCAATTGTGGAACGTGATAAAAGGAGAGATGAGCCTGGTAGGTCCTCGACCCGAAAGAAAATATTATGCAGACAAGATTATTGAAAATCATCCTGAATATAAAATACTATTAAAAGTAAAACCGGGAATTACCAGTTGGGGAATGGTGAAATTTGGCTATGCCGAAAATATGGATGAAATGA
Organism: Chitinophagaceae bacterium; assembly: GCA_023251285.1. Classification (GTDB taxonomy): domain Bacteria; phylum Bacteroidota; class Bacteroidia; order Chitinophagales; family Chitinophagaceae; genus Ginsengibacter. The sequence continues at coordinate 5,022 of JAHEZB010000165.1, forward strand.
TTGAACGAATGAAATATGATATAATTTACATCGAAAACATCTCGTTGGCCCTTGATTTTAAGATCATGATTCATACGATCAGGATTATCCTGTTGGGGAAAGGAAAGTGAACAGCAAAAGAAGAAATAATACTAATTGATATTTTCTTAAATTTTTAGTGAGAGACATTTAAAACAAAAGGCCTATACTCCTGTTGGTCTTTGCTCGATGCAGAGCAATTGGTCAAAAATTAAGGTAATATTTATTACTGCACCTGGTTTAGTTACTTGACTGCTTCTGCTATTTTATGAAATCTATTTTCAATTTTTAGTAAAAGTTTCAGTAAACTAAGAAATAGTCAATCTTTCGATTTTATTTTCAGTGTCTGGAGGTCTATACGGATTAGTTTTATTCGGAATTTTTTTCACCCTTTTTCCCCAATTTTACGATATCGCCGGATTTAAATAATATTGGCTCCAGCGTTTCTTTCCATTTCGGTAATTTACGAAGAAGGAATTCAAGGTCCATACCAAAATGTTTAAATTCTTCTCCTTGTGCATTTTCCATAATAGCTTTGGCATCACTGTCTTTTTCAACAGATATTCGTTGCTGATACCAATTAATGGCTTCTGATTCTTCCGTTAATGAGGCAAAAATTCTTGCGAGTGTTCTTGTCTCTTCGCTGAGTTCTTGTGGCGGTTCGTGATATTGATTAAATCCCATTTGAATATAAATTTTAAAAAAATGAATTAAATTATTAGATTCAACTCAACAATTATTCCAAAGTAAGTTATAAACTTTAGTTGAAAAATTCTGGCTTTAAAAATCCAAAGAAAACTTGAAGGAGTGATATATTAACACCGGTATAAAAAAAAATCCTGCAAAAAGCAGGACTTTATTATTATTTTATAAAAAAA
>JAHEZB010000166.1 GCA_023251285.1 Chitinophagaceae bacterium
GGACCAATAGAAGAAATACAGAGCAAGGCATTTTTAAAGCCATCATGCTAAGAGCGGCTAAAACGAAAACATATACATTCAAAGAACTCATTGCCTATGCGGCGTAAATTAATTATTCTAAAAAATTATTTTACTATTGCAATTCCCACTGTATCTTATTCGTTATCAAAGTAACCGAACCTCACTATCATGCAACAAACCAAACCAAACGAAATTAAAGCACTGCTTATTTTGCACAAAGCTCTTTTAATAGGACAGGCACTGTTCCTTGTCATCGTAACGACCATTAACTTCACCGATACAACAGAAACAACTTCATCTTTAAGATCGTATCCCAGCCAAATAACGCTGCTTTGTATTGCAGTTGGCATCGCCGGTTACCTTGCAGGAAATGTTCTTTTCAGAAAAAAGCTGGAACAAATCAAAAGCGATCCCAAATCTCTTTCTGAAAGATTCAATGATTACCGCGCCGCCTGTATTACGCGCTGGGCTTTATGTGAGTTTGCTACACTATTTTGTATTATTCTGTTTTTCGTAAGCAGGATCGATGTACTGCTCCTGGTAGCTGTTGCCCTCATTGTGCTTTTTCTTACGTCAGCACCTTCATTGACAAAAACAGCGGGTGACCTGAATACCAGCGAAGCAGAAATTGAACAAATGAATTCAGCCGGTTCAGTATGAATATGCATCAATCACGATCCTGCGCCCGCATAGCACTGACGATCTCATTGGTGTTTTCATCCTGTAAAAAGCCTACAATTTCATAATTGCCGCCATTATAATCTGCGGGCAGGCTTATTTGTTCAACCCCTTTATTTCCGGTTATGTTAAATGAAGAAAGGCTTCGTACGATCTGCGCATGATTCAACGTTTTTCCCCTGTTTTCTCCATCCCCGATTTCCCTTACCGCGTGTTTTTCAACCACGGCAATAAGCAATTTATTTGCCGGCGAATTTCCATTGATGGAATAGGAAATCTGAATATTATTACCCTGCTGGCGCGCTTTAAGATCAAGGTTCACATTGGTTTCCTTTGCAACCGCGTTCTTAACTGCTGCATTTACGGCCGCTTCATCGGATCCTAAACATTCTCTTTTGCCATTGACTATTAACTGCGGTGTATACACCTGCGATTTTAGCCTGCTGTCATACCGGTACTGCCGTTGCGAAAACTGGTGCTGACTAAAAGCATCTTTCCAGTGAGCGTCATCCCAATAATCAACATGTTCGCATAAAAGATAAATGGGCCTGTTACCGGCTTCGTTCTGTACCCGGGCTAAAAGGCGATCAGCTGGCGGACAACTTGAACAACCTTCAGAGGTGTACAGTTCCAGCAAGGCAAAACCCTTATCCGGAATGGAGTCATTACTGCTGTTTTTGTTGGAAGTTCTTCCGGGATTATTACAACCGGCAATGGTTAAAAACATGGCTGTCACCACAACAAAAGGTAAGGTTTTAAAAGTGTTCATTATCGTATGTTTATGTTTGATCTGTCAGAATGATTTGTGAAGCGCACAAATGCCCGTATAATCAATTCATGTATTTTACTTCCTAAATCTACAATTCTTTTTCGTTGTAAAAGCAGTATGTTGAATTGGGATATCGCGGATTTGTTTCTAAGAAAAATACCGGGATTAACATGGACGGTGTCACCTGCTTTCGTAACAGTCGAGTACTTTTACTGTTGTTTCCTACCGCTTACCTTTTGTTCCATTACCTCTTACCTTATTTCCTTTTGTACTAATATAATAAGTAGTATGAGCACTAATTGGTGAATCATAAATTAGTACTGCTGATGAATACGGTTGAAGAGTTATTTTACGCGCGTAAGCATTATTTTTTGCATCAAGATAGTTTCCCTCTAACGTTGTTGTTTGTGTGGTCTTAGTGGGATTGTAAACAAATATTAACTTGCCTGCATCTGAAACGGCCCGAGCGGTAGAATGAATATCTTTACCACTCAGAGATTGCCAGGCAGACAAACTCATTGTTCCATTTTGTACTCCATCGATTTCGCTCGTTACTCCTTTTGCCGCAGAATTAACCGTTACGTAATAATTTGAATCAATCACACCAAAATGAGACACTCCGTTATTACTGCCAGCTGCCGAATAGTAGTTGATATCGTATTGATATTGATTAGTGGCGAAAATTTGATTGTGTGTTACGGTGTTATTAAATACGGTATTAGCAAACTTATTAGCATTACCATCCATACTGATTCCCCCATTGGCCCACATTCTTTCTGTACCCCGTGCACCGCAATTATAAATTTTGTTATTTCTTACAACTAAATTATTTGAATTATGGAGGTATATTCCGGCCGTACGGCAATTGGCTACCGTGTTGTTTGTAATGGCGATGTGGTTGCCTAAATCATCAATATAGATTCCGAAAGCAAAATAATCGTTACCCCTTGCTCCACGAGGATTTCCCTGTGAATTTAAAACAACATTTGCATCTATTATTTTACCTGGATTACCAGCATACCCAGTATAAATTCCACCGGCATCTCCGCGAACCAAAGCGGAATGATTTATAAAATTATTTCTTATTTGAACATTCGTTCCATTGAAATTAATGCCGCAATATGCGCTGCTATCGATTGTATTATATTGAACCAATGAATTATCTGCAGTAAATTCGATACCTCCATTGGCGTAAGTATTCTGCTTGTAAGCAGAAATCACTCCTGACATGTTTATTTGATTTTTGGTGATACTAATATTGGAAACCGTACCGGTTGTGGAAATAGCACTGCTTCCATTATTTGCAATCGAATTTCCATGTATTGTACCACTCAAAATTCCTCCACCATACAGTTCAATACCTTCCATACCTGAATATGAAATATTACAGTTAGTAACAGAAAAAGTTAAATTGCCACTAATCCAAATTGCGTTGGTATTCGCCCCCATCAATTGCAAATTGTCGAGAGTAACAGAAGTTACCCGAGGGATATTTGAATAAAAATAAAACAAGTTATCAACAGTAGACACCTGCACATTTGCAGGCATTGAAGTGCTGTAAATACTTATCTTTTTAGTTGATGGATTATAATACCATTCATTTTGCCGGTCCAAAGTTCTTATGTCATTTTGTATAAAAAATCCCCATTGGGCTTCCAGGGAACCATCAATTCCATTGAAATTAAGGGTAGTTCCACTTTCACTGGTAATTCGTTCTTTGTGAAATGTCCATTGATTCATCCTGATCACTACATCTGCCCCTGTCCAGTTATTACCATCAGTAAGGTTACGGCTCGTTATTGAAGAAGCACCGGAGCCAGTACCTGTAAACGACTGAAATGTAAAAAAGTGAGGCAGGTAAGGATAAGAAGCGTCTCCATTTGGATATCTTCCCATAGGTACAGCTTGCCCATTTATGACTACCGTTTTTAAATCGGATAAGGTTGAAACAGGATGCGTACTTTCCCAAATATTGCCTCTTTTTTTTGTCCATCCTGTAACCCGGGTAAAACCGGTAATGACCGGCTTGTCGCCATCACCGTAAGCACCATAAGTAATATTTATACTATTCGAAGACTGCGGAAGTATTATATTACCATAAAAAGTATCTCCTCTCCGGAATAAAACCTGGTCACCGGGCTGAAGATTTGCAGCATTTACTTTAGTTATTGTCTGCCATGCAGTTCTTGTGGAAGTACCGTTGTTAGCATCATCGCCTGCATTGCTGATATAATATATCCTGGCGAATGAACTTTTAAGTAAACAAACAAATAAGAAAGTTATGACTATTTTCAATATTATCTTTTCGACTAAATTACTGGAAAATGTCCTAAGACGGCGAACGTTTACATCCACTACAGGAGATCTTCTGAGAAAGAAGTAACCGTGGTCAAAATAGATTAATGTTTGAAATGTTATAGGAGGCCTTCCTGTATCCGGAATGGATTGTGCAGTTTCATGGTTTACCTGGTCAATCATGACCTGTTTAACAGAGGCAGGCTGAAATAAAAGGTTGATCCTTTTCCCGGTTCGCTTGTTACCCCAATTTGACCTTCGTGCCTTTGAACAATATCCTGGCAAATAAACAGCCCTATGCCAAAGCCGGGAAATGTTTTTTCATTCTTACCTTCCACCCGATAAAAGCGGTTAAATATTTTTTCCTGGTCTGTTTTATTGATGCCAATGCCCGAATCCTCAACTGAAACAATTATTTCATTATTCGCGATTGCGCTGGTAACTTTGATGTCAGTAGCCTCCGGCGAATATTTTATCGCATTGGTCAAAAGGTTAGAGATTACCTGGCCAATTCTTTCGCGGTCACCATAAAAATTGATTTCAGCTTCTTTTAAAAAAGAAACCTGGTAATTTGGGTTCACATGCTTTATTTCTTCGATCACTTCTTCAATTAAAGAATTGATATTAAAGTCCTCCTTATACAGAAAAAAGCTTCCTGATTTTATTTTTGAAATATCCAGCATGCCTGAAATCAAATTCGTTAGTTTTAATATTTGCCTGTCAACAGTCGCTAAAGCGTTTTCAAGAAAAGGATCTTTATGATCTGTGTACATGCTCATCAGCAATTGTATATACGCCTTGGCTGATGTGATCGGCGTTTTTAATTCGTGGCTGGCAGTGCTGATAAAAAAATCTCTTTCAGTTTCCTGTTTTTTTAAGTCATGAATATCGGTGCTGCTGCCTACCCACATTTGTATATTCCCTAAAATATCCCGTTGCGGAATGGCGCGGCTTAGTTGCCACCGGTATTCTCCGTCAGATCTTCTGAAACGATGTTCAAAAGCAAAATCATTTCCTGTTTTTATTGATTCAGCCCATAATCTCTTATTCTCTTCTTTTTCTTCAGGATGAATAATATCCAGCCAATCGTCATTGTTCCCGTCTTTAGGCGTAATTCCGGAATACTTGTAAAGAGCTGCGTTAAAATAATTAAATTTCCCGTTTTTATTGCTTGTCCAGATAAACTCAGGCAACGACTCAGCGAGTAACCTGAATTTTTTCTCGCTTTCTTCGAGCTCAGACTGGTATTTAACTGCAGCAGTTATATCGGTAACAGAACCAACGAGGCGGGCAGGTTTATTTTCCTCGTCATAAAATAATTTCCCCTGGGTTCTTATCCATTTAATAGTACCGGCAGGCGTTAAAATGCGCACCTCATAAAAGTAATTTCCATTTATTAATGCGCTTTCGAAAGCTGCTTTTACCAATTCCTGGTCGTCTTTAAGAACCTGGTTGCTTACCTCCGGGTGACTCAGTTGTTCCGATGATTCATGTCCCAATATTTCTGCAAATCGCTGAGAATAAATAAGTCTGTCCGTTTTAATATCCAGCTCAAATGCTCCCAGTTCTGCGGCCTCTACCGCCAGGCGAAGCCTTTCTTCGGCATCTTCTACTTTTAACCTGGCTTCTACTTTTTCTGTAACATTGTTGACGGTTATAATAACACTACTAACTGAATTATCTATTTCAAATAAAGGGGCGAATTCAAAATCAACGTAAGATTTCAGCACTCCATTATCAGTAGGGTTTAAAATTAATGACTCACTTTCACGATAGAGCTTCCCTTCTGTGCGAACCCGGTGCAATAACCGGGCATATTTTTGTCCTTCCAGGGCGGGAAAAACATCCAACACTTTTTTACCCAAAACTTCGGCCGGTTTTTTTCTCCAGACATTATTCAGCATCTCATTATTGGCAAGATCAATGATATTTTCTTCGCCGCTGACTATGCCCATTGAAATAGGTGATTGCATGACGAGATTTCTAAATTGTTTTTCACTTTCTGCCAACGCATGTTTTGCTTTTACAGATTCAGTCACGTCACTGCATACCACTATAATACCCGAAATGTTGCCTTTGTTATCTTTTAAGGGATGATACACGAAA
>JAHEZB010000167.1:0-2559 GCA_023251285.1 Chitinophagaceae bacterium
GCCGCGCCCATTGACCGATGCATGGGCCGCAGGCATTTGCCAAAACCACACCACCCATTTCTTCAAAGATTTTCAAATAACCGTCGCGTTCAACGGTATATCTCACCTGCTCCGATCCTGGCGTGATGGTAAATTCTGACACAGTACTTAAACCGTTGTCTGTGGCTTGTTTCGCAACAGAAGCAGCACGGGTAATATCTTCATAAGATGAATTGGTGCATGAACCGATTAAGCCAACTTCTAATTTTTCAGGCCAGTTATTTTTCTCAACAACTTCTGCAAATTTTGAAATTGGCCATGCGAGATCAGGAGTAAAAGGGCCGTTGATATGTGGTTCTAATTCAGATAAATTTAATTCAATTACCTGGTCGAAATATTTTTCAGGATTTGCATAAACCTCTTCATCGCCGGTAAGATTTTCAGATAATTTATCGGCTTCGTCAGCTACTTCTGCTCTTCCGGTTCCGCGTAGATACTCGCCCATTTTTTTATCATAGCCAAAGATAGAAGTGGTAGCGCCGATCTCTGCGCCCATATTGCAGATCGTTCCTTTTCCGGTGCACGATAATGATGTTGCGCCTTCGCCAAAATATTCAACAATAGCGCCGGTTCCGCCTTTTACAGTAAGGATTCCGGCGACTTTTAAAATAATATCTTTTGAAGATGTCCAGCCGTTTAATTTCCCAGTTAATTTGATCCCGATGAGTTTTGGAAATTTCAATTCCCACGGCAAACCGGCCATTACATCACAGGCATCTGCGCCGCCAACTCCAATGGCTACCATGCCCAAACCGCCGGCGTTTACCGTGTGAGAATCTGTACCGATCATCATTCCACCGGGAAATGCATAATTTTCTAGAACCACCTGGTGAATGATTCCGGCACCGGGCTTCCAAAAACCAATTCCATATTTATTAGAAACAGAAGCGAGGAAGTCATATACTTCTTTATTTTGTGATTTTGCCCTGGTAAGATCAGGAATGGCTCCTATCTGTGCCTGTATCAGGTGATCGCAATGAACGGTAGATGGAACGGAAACTTTGGTCCTTCCTGATTGCATAAATTGCAACAAAGCCATTTGCGCAGTTGCATCCTGCATCGCCACTCTGTCGGGAGCAAAATCGACATAATCTTTTCCTCTTTCAAAAGCGTGTGTAGCATTGCCATTCCAAAGATGAGCATATAAAATTTTTTCAGTAAGCGTCAGTGGACGATTAACAATTTTACGGGCAGCTTCTATTTTTGCTGCATATCCTTGATAAAACTTCTTAATCATGTCAAGATCAAAAACCATTTGTATTTATTATTTTTAGTTAGAAAAATTATGTGTTATCCTTCTTTAAAAGATCAGGGCGGGCAAAATTACTTAAAATACACAGATCAAATTTGGATAGTCTGCGTTAATTCATTGCAACAAAGGAAGAAATAAATTGAATTTATATTTTAGTATCTTTTAATAACTATAAAAATTCTTTTATAATGGACATTTATAATTTTCATGCAATATCTTTCGTTTTTATTTAAAGAAAAATGAAGAATCTTTTCGCTGTTGTCGTTTTGAATATCCTCGGTTTATTTCTGTTTGTAAATAAACTTCAGGCTCAGCAAAAACCAGATACAGTAAAGGTCGGAATTTATATTACGAGCATTCACGACATTGATTTTAAGCAAAAAGAATACGCTATTACATTTTGGCTTTGGCTGAAATATAAAAACAAAGATTTTGATTTTATGCAAAATCTTGAAGTGCCGCAGGCAAAATCCGTATCAAGATCATTTGCAACAATAGATAGCAGTAATAACCAAATTTATCTTTTGATGAAAATGCAGTGCGTGATGAAAGATAGCTGGCGCATTCGCAATTTTCCATTCGACAAACAAAAACTGCGTCTCTCAATAGAAAACTCACAGTTTGATTCAAAATCTCTTGTTTTTGTAGCCGATACTCTTGGCAAAAATTATGATCCTCGCTTTACGCTTAGTGGCTGGACGATCAACAATTGCGTAATTTCTGTCGGTATAAAAAAATATGAAACCACTTTCGGTGATCCAACTCTTACTGTTCCCCACAGCGAATACAGTTCTTACAAAGTTGTTTTGAATATCAGCAGGGATGCAGCCGGTTTATTTTGGAAAATGTTTCTTGGGATGTATATCGCTTTCCTCATAGCATACATTTGTTTTTATATTGATCCCGATGAAATGGGCTCCCGCTTCGGCCTCAGTGTCGGCGCGCTTTTCGCTGTTATTGGTAATAAGTATATTATTGATTCTTCATTACCGGAAAGCACTTCTTTTACTTTGGTTGATACCCTTCACGGCCTTACTTTATTTTTCATTTTCGCGATTATCGCAGCTACTTCTTATTCCCTCAGATTGATTAAAACAAATAAAGAAATAAAAGCGCGAAAATTCGATATGATTGCAGCACAGGTTTCCCTCATCCTTTATGTTTTATTGAATATTTATTTTATTAGCCAGGCTGTCTCCTAAAAGGTTCTTTCCTGTTAAAGGAAAAAATAAGATTTGGCTTTATTTATTTCTTTGCCGGAGGAAAGA
>JAHEZB010000167.1:2569-5869 GCA_023251285.1 Chitinophagaceae bacterium
AAAATTAATCATGTAAATTGTTTTGTCATCCATTTTTAAAATTAAAAACTTCCAAGATGAAATTATTAAAATCAAATGTGCCCGTTTTATTATTAATGCTTTTTTGTTGTGCAAGTGTCAATAAAACAGATGCACAGGCATCAGTTTTTAGTTATCAGAAATATATTGAGAAAGGAGACACACTCAATTACAGGGAATTGTTTCCTGATTTTGATACGCTTCGCAAATATCCTTTGGTTATTTTTTTGCATGGCTCCGGCGAGCGCGGAAATGATAACGAAGCCCAATTGAAATGGGGTGTCAAGAATTTTGCAACAGATGAAATGATGAAACTTCATCCGGCGATTGTAATTGCTCCCCAATGCCCGGAGAAAAAAGCCTGGGCTAATTTTTCGCGAACCAATAGCACCGAAATGTCGTTGCTGCCAACTCCTTCCAGGCAAATGGAAATGCTGATAACGCTTGTTCACAAACTGATTGAAAAATTACCGATTGATACAAACCGCATCTATATCACCGGGCTTTCTATGGGCGGTTTCGGAACCTTTGATGCCATCGCAAGGTATCCAAATCTTTTTGCGGCTGCTGTTCCCGTTTGCGGCGGTGGCGACGTTTCAAAAGCTGCTTCCATTGCACATATTCCGATTTGGATTTTCCATGGCGCAGAAGATGCAGCGGTAAATCCTTTACTATCGATCAATATGATGAATGCATTAACAAAAGCCGGTGCTCATCCTGGTTTTACGATGTATCCCGAAACAGGGCATTTCTCCTGGATTGCTGCTTATAGCGATCCGATGATGATGGAATGGTTATTCAGACAACATAAATAGGAGTTTTTCTCCTGGCTTATCATTTATAGACCTGGCAGATTTTTAAAACCTGTCAGGTCTTTTAAATTTCAACAGACAAACAAATAACTCCAATTCTTATTTTCAAAAATCACGGGTTTCTTGGATCTCTTGAAAATTTAAAATCATACTCTTTTGGATGCTCAGCGCCAAGAAGATTTTTTACAAAATAATCCCATCTGCGTCGCATCATATACATGGAAAATGGCCCATAACCATGACGGCTGTTGGGAAATATCACGAGGTCAAAATCTTTATTCGCTTTTTCCAATGCTTCTACTACCAACATTGTATTGGACGGAGGCACATTATCATCGACTAGTCCGTGAGCGAGCATCAGCTTGCCTTTCAGGTTTTTTGCATAAATTTCATTTGCCTGCGGCTCATAATTTGATACGCCATTTTCACCAATTTTCAACAGGCCGATATATCTCTCGCCCCAATCATCTTCATAATTTCTGTTGTCATGATTTCCGGATTCTGAAATGCCAACTTTGAAGAAATCCGGATAACGAAACATGGCAGCCGCCGTTGCAAAACCGCCACCTGAATGTCCCCAGATGCCAACACGAGAGGTATCTAAATAACCATACTTTTCTGCCAGTTGTTTGATACCGGTGATCTGATCCGGCAAGGTATTTTCTGCCATGTTTCCATAGCACATATCATGAAAACTTTTCGAACGGTTTGGGTTGCAGCTTCCTTCGATCAAAACTACCACGAAGCCGAGTTCTGCCAGGGACTGATGGTCGCCGCGGGAAGCAACAAATGACCAGTTTCCTACACTTCCGCCCTGCGGTCCGGGATAGATATAATCGATCACCGGGTATTTTTTATTTGGGTCAAGTTTTGTTGGCGTGAACATGATTCCATACAAATCCGTTTTGCCATCGTGGGCTTTTACAGTAATTGGTTTTGGCGGCTGCCAGCCAGTAGCTTTCAGGCGCGAAACATCTTCTTTTTCAAGAGTAGATATTAGCTTTCCATTCAAATCTCTCAAGACAATTACCGCAGGAACATCGGGCTGTGAATAACTGTCAATAAAATATTTTTCTGAAGGTGAAAAAGTAATAGAATGGTTACCGGTTTCGGGAGTAAGAGCCGTTAAATTTTTTCCATTAAAATCTATTCTGAAAAAATGAGTAAAATACGGATTGACAGGATCTTTACCATCAGCAAGGAAATACAATTGACGTTTCGTTTCATCTACTTTCAATAATTTGGTAACTACGAAATCGCCTTTGGTGATTTGGTTTTTCAACTTTCCGGTACGAGAATCGTACAAATATAAATGGCCCCAATTATCTCTTTCAGAATACCAGATAATTTCATTGGATTTTGGTAAATAGCGCCAGTTGATCGCGTCTTGTCCCGATTCATATTGTGTAGGTACAGTTTCTTCAAACACATCACGAACGGTGCCCGTAGCCGCATCAGCAATCCGGAATTTTTCTATTTTATGATCGCGTGAAGTAGAAACGAAAGCCAGTTCGGTACCACTTGGATTCCAGTCAACATCGTCGAAAGTGCCGCTACTGGAAATGTCATCGCTTAAAGTGCCCCGATGAAAATCAGGATCAACGTGCAAGCGGATTACTTTTGGTACATCCACATTAATGATCACGCGTTGAATCATGATTACGTTTGAATCTCCCGGCAACGGATATTTCCATTCTTTCAATTCAGGATGGCCAACGTTGGTTGTTACCAGATACATGCTTCCAACCTTACGTTCATCCTGTTGGAAGGTTGCGATTTTTTTAGAATCAGGCGACCAGCGCAGAATAGCGGCATCACTGTGTTTCCAGCCCGCATTGTCTGTCGCATAACCAAAATTTTTCACCCCATCGGTAGTCAGTTGCGTTTCTTTTCCGGACGACAGATCCTTTATCCATAAATTGTAATCTTTTATAAAAGCGGCTTTTTTCCCATCAGGTGAAACTGCTTCATTTCTGTCAGCCTGGTAATCATTTTTTTTCGAAGAAATATCCTGTGTACACTGGTAATTCTGCAAATCACATTTCCATTGCCTTCCGTTTGCATTAAAAAAAATGGCGCGTTCATCATCGGAAAAAGTGAACGTCTCAAAAGGCAACATTTGCGGTTCATAACTTTTGCCTGTCGCAGCGGAAAGAGAGGCCGCAAGTTTTTTCTGATCAAAAGCCGCGGCGCGTTTTCCATTTGCCGCATTTATCAAAATAAAATCACTGCCATTTGCATTCAAATCACGGTACCAGAATTTGTCCCCTGAAACCCAATGTGGTCTTACCGTCGAATGATCGGTATACTTTTGTGTATTGAATGATAAAAAATCTGCAGCATGATCATAATCTTTTGCAGTTAAAGCGGGAGTTTGCTGTGCAATTGCATTGAAAGAAAAGGCAACTGTAAAAAATGAAAAGCCAATACATTTCATAGATCAATCTTGTGGAGTTAAAAATTTCTGGTT
>JAHEZB010000168.1 GCA_023251285.1 Chitinophagaceae bacterium
TGCTGGCAGAATATCCCAGAGTACTTCTCCAAAACAAATAATATTATGGTGAATCGCTTGATTCATAACATTTATTTTTTAACCAGTTTTGATTCGATTTCTTCCAATGATTTCCCTTTGGTTTCCGGCATGATAAAAATCACCCACAATAACTGAAATACCATCATAACACCAAAAAATGCAAAGATGGGAGCTGGTCCGATTTTTACTGCCAAAATTGGAAAAAGGGTGGTTATGATTGCAGCCATGATCCAATGAGTAGATGCACCCAATGATTGTCCGTATGCCCGGACACTATTGGGAAATACCTCTGAAATAAATACCCAGATAACGGCTCCCTGTCCGATAGCATGTGAAGCAATAAAAATAAAAAGAAGAATGGGGACAATCATACCACCAGTATGATCCAGGTAAAAAGCAGCCGCTACCGCTGCCAGTGAAATGATGTAACCAACTGAACCAATCAACATTAATACTTTTCGTCCTATCCGGTCGATGAGATACAATCCCAGCATGGTAAAAACCAGGTTGACCAATCCTACACCCACGCTCTGTAAAAAAGCGCCTTGCTTACTGATTCCTGCCAGTTCAAAAACTCTGGGAGCAAAATATATAATCGCATTGATGCCCGACATTTGATTAAAAAATGCAATCATTACTGCCAGGAAAATAGGGAAGCTATATTTCTTCGTGAAAAATGCAGACAATTTTTCCTTATGGGTATCTTCGCCTATCGATTTATGAAGCGCATTTATCGCCTCATCCACACCAACAGGATCGCTAACCTCTAAAATTTTGCGGGCGGTTTGATAATCCCCTTTGTGTATGATTAACCACCTCGGACTTTCCGGCACAAAAAATACGAGGATGCTGTAAATTAATGCGGGAAGCGCAACCACTCCCAACATCAAACGCCAACTGTTTTCTCCTCCTACACCCTCCAAAAGAAAATTGGAAAAATAGGCCATAAGAATTCCAAAAACAATATTAAACTGAAAAGTAGCTACTAATTTTCCTCTGTTTTTGGCGGGAGCAATTTCAGAAATATACATAGGCGCTACTACAGATGAAGCGCCAATTGCAAAACCACCCAGTAAACGAAAGGCCATAAATACATAAACACCAGGAGAAATTGCCGATCCGATAGCAGATACCAGGTACAATATACCAATCCAAAGTAAAGTTTTCTTCCTTCCCCATTTGGTTGCGGGAATACCGCCCAATAATGCGCCTGCCACAGTGCCATAAAGGGCAACACCAATCGCAATTCCATGAAGCACATCGCTCAAGTTCCATACTGTTTTGATTTCCTGTTCCGCGCCGGAAATAACCGCTACATCAAAGCCAAACAAAAATCCACCAAGTGCAACAACGATACTCCAAAGCAAAAGTTTTTTGTTCATTTTATTTTATTGTTTTAAAATTCTTTGTTGTAATAAAACAGAGTTTGGAATGCGCTTTTAAAAGTAGGGATTTTTGAAGTAATAAATATATGATTGAAAAAGTTACCAGATGATAAAATATGGACATTCAGCAAAGAAAGAAATAAGGCAGATTTTGATTTTGTGCATTAATAAATTGAAACGAACGAACTTCACCAATTCCTCTTACAACTTATAAAAATTCTCTCAATTCGTTTTGAAGAAATTCCGTTAATTGTTTTTTAGAAGGAAGTTGCAACAGGTATTTGCTTACGAAAATATCTTTATCAGAATCCGCTATGGCATACTCTACCAGGCTTGTGTTCTGATCTGTAACCAATAATATACCAACCGGTGGATTGTCGGTTTCTAATACAAAATTTTTTTTGTAGTAATTTATATAAGTTTTCAGTTGGCCGATATGTTCATGACTGGCTTTTTCTACTTTCAGATCAATTAATACATGGCATTTGAGTATGCGATGGTAAAAAACAAGATCAATAAAAAAATATTCATCACCAATCAATAATCTTTTCTGTCTTGCTTCAAAGCAAAAACCGTTGCCCAATTCAAGAATAAATTGCTGAAGATGATTAATCAGGGCTTGCTCCTGTTCGGTTTCTTCAATTAATTCCGGCTGGTTTATATTTAAAAACTCAAAGAAGTAATGTGATTTAATGATGTCGGTATTTTGTTCCGGTCTTATCTTTTGACTAATCTGTGAAAATGCCTTTTCATAATTAGTGGATAAACCCAATCGCTCATAGGTTAATGAGTTAATTTGTCTTTTAAGTTCTTTTACTGAGAGCGTTGTTTTAAGAGTTAGTAACTCATAAAAATTTCGTTTAAGTTCATCAGAAATTTTAATCAACTCTACAAAATGACTAAAGGACACAGAAGTAAGCATTTTATTAATTATTACCCGTCTTTTCGCTTCATCTTCTTTATAATCAGGTATTGGTAATTGGTCAGATGCCGACTGACTAATTTGATAATTTTCTAATTTGAATTCGTCAGACAGCGTCTGACGAATTAGTTTAGGAAGTATCCGAATAATTTCCGCACTCACGGAGGCAAGCATTTGTGGATACATCAAATAAAACTGCCGGCATTGTTTGAGATTGGTAGTACCTAATCCTTTTACTTTAATTTCGTCTGATAGCCGGCCAAGCAAATTACTTCCATACTCCGCTCTATCTTCTCCTTTTTGTTCAAATTCGACAATATAAAAACCAACGAGCCAGTTTCGGATGGTAAGATGAACATTGACAGCTTTTGCTGCGCTTCGCTGCAATTCATTTGAAGCAATTTGTATAGTTGAAACTAACTCTTGAAAGTTCATCAAGTTTGTTTTTTATTAATGAGAAACAGTCTGTTTTATTCTTTCCAAATATTATTCATTCTATCGCTATCGGGCAATTTATTTTGCGGATCAATGATTAAAGATTTCACAGGTTGCGTGGTTTGCAAATGAATTTTATGAACGTCGCTTTGTAACCACGTTTCAACCGGCAACTGTAAAGTTTGTTTAGTTCCATCTTTCAACACAATTTCAAGCGTGCAGGGCATCGCCATCTTTTGCAAATTGGCAAGGCTGATATCCACGCCGTTTTTAGCATCATTATCTGTGTATGAAACTGATTGAATGGCAATATCCAGTTGCCAGTTGTGATAAAACCATTCTTTCCAAAACCATGAAAGGCTTTCTCCCGCCAGGTTATCCATGGTTCTGAAAAAATCATCAGGCGATGGATGTTTATATGCCCAGCGTTCGATGTATTTTTTGAAAGCATAATCAAAACGATCAGGGCCTAAAACAATTTCGCGAAGCATGACCAAACCGAAGGCAGGTTTAAAATAAGCCAAAGGGTGCCGGTATTTTTCTGTAAGCATATCTGCCCGTGCCATCATGGAAGGTGCAGCAGAATCTTTGAGCAATGGAATAATTTCATCAGCAGGATTTCCTTTTCCGGGCGCGTATTCGCCATCACGCTTCGGAGCATACTCGCCGTGATTAAATTCATCTGCTGCATACACATCTATAAAAGTATTGAAACCTTCGTCCATCCAGGGATAGCGCCTTTCATCGCTGCCAACAATCATCGGAAACCAGTTGTGACCAATTTCATGCGCGGTCACCCAATAAAGATTTCCCTTTTTTGCATTCATGCCGTCAAAAACGATTCCCGGGTATTCCATTCCACCGGCTCTTCCAGCTTCATTCACTGCAACCGGATACGGATAGACATACCATTTTTCTGAGAAATATTCTATCGATTTTTTTAAATATTCAGTCGCTCTGCCCCAGGCATCCTCTCCTGCACTTTCCACCGGATAAACCGACATCGCCAGACATTTTTTTCCACCGGGTAAATTTACTTTTGCTGCATCCCAAACATACGCAGAACTGGCGCCAAATGCGACATCGCGCGTGTTGTTCATTTTAAAGTTCCAGGTTACCGGTTTTTTATTTTGATTATTACCAACTGCATTATTTACTTCTTTTTCAGTGCGAATCATAATCGTTTTATCACTTATTCTTGCGCGATTCAATCTTTTAATTTGTAAAGGAGTAAGGACTTCTTTTTCATTTTGCAATTCCCCGCTACCTGCAACGATCATTCCTGCAGGTACCGTAACTGAATAATCAAAATCGCCATACTCACAATAAAATTCACCACTTCCTAAAAATGGCAAGGTGCTCCATCCTTCCAAATCGTCATACACGCACATTCTCGGATACCATTGTGCTATTTCATAAATCTTTCCATTTTTTGTGGAAAAGAAATCTGTTCTTCCACCAAATGTGCCGGGAATGGTGTAATGATATTTGATATTGATCTTTATTTTTTCTTTTGATGATAATTCATCTGGCAAACGGATTTGCATTCGTGTATCATTAATAATGTAATCGGCTTTGAAAGTTTTGCCTTTGTATTCAATGGTTACATTTTCAAATTGGTAACCATCTGTAGAACCATTTGCCGTTCGCGTACTATAATACCGTGATCGTGCATCTTTTCTATAAATATTCTGATCCAATTGCAACCAGAGTGCTGACAAATTATCAGGGCTGTTATTCGTATAAGAAATTGTTTCAGTTCCTTTCAATGTATTTTCAACCGTATCTATTGTAGCGTGAAGTGTATAGTCAGCGCGGTTTTGCCAATATTTCGGCCCGGGCGCGCCGTTTGCCGAACGAAATTCATTTCCGTTTTTTGTATAAAAATCCTGTGCAAATAATTGATGTGGATTAAAAATGGATTCAGAATTTTTTTGGGCGGATATCGAATTGAAAAGACAGAAGAAACTGATTAAAAGTGATGCTCCTTTAAAATTCATTTTGAAAATTTGATGGTTAAAAAACGGAAGGTCTGAAAAATGGAGTGTTAAAAAAAATGCTTCTTTTTTAGCAAAAAATTATGTGCGCCATTTTTTCTGTTTGATGCTATTGGCAAACTTTTTGGAAAGCTTGTTCTCAATACTTAACTCTTTAAAAACTAAAAACCCATTAAATGAAAAAATTAATAGCTATTGCATTATGTGTTGGAATCTTCACATCTGCTAAATCACAACGAGTGTACGTGCAGGGTGGTGTAAACCTTGCGAACATCAGCAATTCAAATTCGGGGTCAACGGAAAAGAACAACATGCTCACTACATTCAATGCCGGCATACTGGTGAGGTCGAATAAAGCTGAACCGGTTGCTTTGGAAACAGGATTGATTGTTGACGGCAGAGGATCAAAATCTGAAAGCGGATCTGGTGCCAATTATTACAAAGCCACATTTAATCCACTTTATCTGGAATTACCGGTAAACGTTGTTCTCCGTTTACCTCTTTCAAATGCTACCTCCAATATTTTTATCAATGCAGGTCCCTATGTTGCGATGGGAATAGCCGGCAAATCTAAAGTGGAAGGGCAATTAGGTGGCGTTTCAATTAATTCTTCAAAGAACATTCAATTTACCAGTACTGATCCAACAGCAAATGATCAGGCATATTCCAAGTTGAAAAGATTCGATTATGGAGCAAATATCGGTGCAGGCATAGATCTTGGGAAAGTATTGATCAAAGCAAATTATGGATTAGGCCTTGCAAAAATTAATTCAACGGAAACAAACAATAGCTCAAACGATAAAAATAAATATCGCACCTGGAGTATTTCTTTAGGAATTCCATTTGGCGGCAGGTAATAATTTTTTGAATAAAAAGAAAAAGGTTGTGAGCAAAAGTTCACAACCTTTTTTTATAGGAATGATTTTTCGCAAAAAATATATCAGGTAATTTCTTTGGCCACTTTTACCACTACGTGTGGCTTGCCCAGTGTATAATAATGCAACACCGGAACACCTGCTTTTTTCAATTCTTTCGATTGTTGCAATAACCATTCTGTTCCCACAATTTCTACTTCAGCATCCGTTTTGCATTTAATAAT
>JAHEZB010000169.1 GCA_023251285.1 Chitinophagaceae bacterium
CCGGACCCATCGACCCAGGATGGTTTTTGAGGCATCAGTTTATAATCAGCTTTTAATAAAGTATCGATGATCTTTCTATCGCTCATTTCTCCCAACAATCTTTCACTCACCATCAGCAAGCTTTGTTCTGCAAAAAAATTATCGCTGCGGTGCATCATTGGTTTTAATAACGAATCAGTTGGCTGCGAATGGACGACTTTAACAAGATTGCCGGAATATTTCTCAATTGTTTCAACATTACTCTTTAAAGTGTCCTTCAATAAATTCTGTAACGTTTGTTCATTAGGCCTGAATGGAATTTCAGCATGTTTCGTTCTTCCACTCTTAAAACTAAAATCGTTTGTATCCCAAGGCCTGTAAGCATCATATCCAGTTGCGAGATTGCCGTTTATTACAGAATGTTGCTGAAAATAAGAAGGCAAAAAAGACAGAGCATGTTCATTTACCCAATCCACCATCACGGTATTTCCGTGGAAAGGAAACGCGCTTCTCTGCGCCATATAATCTTCAAGATAATCGCCCCACCCCCACCCGGCGCCTACATAATCTGTAAAATCAGGATTGATAATCTGGATGCTTTTAAATTTTTTCAAAAAATCAAAAACAGGATTAATTCTATAATCACTGTGCATAAAAGACGGGTCGGCCATTCCCTTTATAACAACCGTGCTGTCGTTCACCTGATCGTATTTTATTCCAATCAGACTATCTCCCAGGTATTTCATTGCTGCATAGCAAGTTGCTAATTTTGTATTGCTTGCAGGAGTAAAGTACTTTTCTGCCTGGTAATTGTACCAATATTTTCCGTTAGCAGGTTCGTAAACGCTAATGCCGGTATGCGCATGGACAAAAGCTTCATCGTGCAGCAGATATTTGGTCGCCGGACGGTTTATTTTTTTCGAGATAGAGCAGGAAGAAATTAAAATGGCTGCAAAAAAAATTGCGGGAAGTATAAATTTTTTCATCGGTTCAAAATACAACTAAATAATATTGATGGGTAAGAAGATTGTAAAAAATGTGATTTTATCGATACAAACCTTTATTCCGGAATTGAATTTAATAGCGCTACCAATTCTTTTTCGGTAAGAGATTCCTTTTCGGATTTGTCATAAATAGATAATAAATAGACTGTATTATCGGTTACAATAAAATTAGTAATGATCCTTGCACCCCCGCTCTTCCCCTTTCCTTTAGAAGCAATAGCAATTCTGATTTTGAAACAATTTTTACCTATTGGCGTTCCTTGTGAAGGGTCTTCCTTGAGTTTTTGAACAAGTTCTAAAAGCTCCTCTTTTAAAGAAGCATATTTTTTAGTAAGCCTCTTTGCTTGTTTTTCGAAAACCTCAATTGTTTTTACTTTATAGCTCATTCAAAAATTCTTCGGCGTTACGGGCTTTCTTTTTTCCAGCTCTGATTAGTTTCATTTCTTCAACCGCTTCCCGCACTTCCTGTATTAGTTGCGCTTTGCTGTCAGTGATTTGTTTTGCCTTTACATAAGAAATGCTTTTTAAAACTTCCATAAGCGAATCAGCTTTATTATCCGGGATATCTAACAATATTTTCATTTATAAATTTATCCGTTTTGAAGGATGCGACATAAATATACAATACTTTTAAATAAGCAATTCTTTTGAAAATCATCTGAAGCAGAAAGTTTGATTTTCATTTTTTAACACACCTATTAATCTTACCAATTTTTATTCATCAAATTCAAGCACAAACAAATATTTTTGCAAGCCATAAAAAATACACGCTTCAAAAAAAATCATTTGAATGGATAACAACGCTGATAAGAAAAATTTAACGGAGTCGCATATTGAACAGTTTAAAAAAATTTGTGGTGAACAAAATGTAATTACCAATGAAGAAGAACTAAATGATTATGCGCACGACCAGACGGAAAGCCTGCATTTTCTTCCAGGTGTAGTTCTGAAAGTGCGATCAGCAGAAGAGATCAGCGAAGTTTTAAAAATATGCAACCAGGACAAAATTCCGGTTACCCCAAGAGGCGCAGGCACAGGACTCAGCGGCGGTGCATTGCCTGATTTGGGCGGTGTTTTAATTTCTACCGAAAGGATGAATTCTATTTTAGAAATTGATGAACAAAATTTGCAGGTAATTACAGAACCGGGAGTGATTACAGAAGTGTTGCAGGACTCTGTAAAAGAAAGAGGTTTATTTTATCCGCCGGATCCGGCAAGCCGTGGTTCCTGTTTTATTGGCGGCAATATTTCCGAGAATAGCGGTGGTCCGAAGGCTGTAAAATATGGCGTAGTAAAAGATTATGTTTTAAACCTGGAGGTTGTTTTACCAACCGGCGAAATCATGTGGACGGGAGCAAATGTTTTGAAAAATTCTACGGGCTACAATTTAACCCAGCTGATTGTAGGAAGTGAAGGAACCTTAGCAATTGTCACAAAAATCGTTTTACGATTAATTCCAAATCCAAAGTTTGACCTTTTGATGCTGGTCCCTTTTAAAGATGTATCAAAGGCGAGCGAAGCAGTCAGCGCTATTTTTCGCGCCGGTTATACGCCAAGCGCTTTGGAGCTCATGGAAATCGATGCATTGAAAATTGTGAGTGATTTTGTCGGAAGTTCTCCGGTTCCGGTAACAGATGAAACGGTCGCGCATTTGATCGTAGAGGTAGACGGAAATCACCTGGATACTTTGATGCTCGAAATGGAAGCGATATCCGAAGTGCTGATGCAATATGATTGTGGTGAAATTTATTTTGCCGACGATAACGCGCAAAAAAACGAACTCTGGAAATTGCGCCGGCGCGTTGCAGAAGCTGTGAAGATGGATGGATACACGATTGAAGAAGATACGGTTGTTCCACGTTACCAGCTTCCGGCGTTGATACAAGGTGTGAAAAAACTGGGAGTTGAATATGGTTTCAAGTCGGTTTGTTATGGCCATGCAGGCGACGGGAATCTGCACATTCGGATAAAAAAAGAAGGAACTGCTAACAGCCAGGATGATCCGGAAATCATCAAATCTTTGCGCGCTTTATTTATGCTGGTAAAAGATCTGGGCGGTACGGTAAGTGGCGAACATGGGATTGGCCTCGTTCAAAAAAGCTTTATGGATATTGTTTTTACCGAAAAACAAATTGATTTAATGCGTGGAATAAAAAAAGTTTTTGATCCTAATAATATTCTGAACGCGGGAAAAATATTTGATTAACGTCTAAGGTTTTAATTAACGAATCCTTAGATAAGCATTGATTTAAATTCGTTTCTTAAATACTCTTTTTTTAACGAAACCCTTGAATATTATGAAAAAGGCGCTCATTATTTTATTATTACCCTTATATTTTCAGGCCACCGCTCAAAACCAAAATGAAAACAATCAAAACCAGAATGAAAACCAGGAAGTGAAAAGATCAGGTTTTCAAAAAGACAAATTATTTACCGGAGGAAGCGCCAATATTGGTTTTTCAAACGGAACAACCATGCTCGGGATTACGCCACAACTGGGTTACAGCCTCACAAACTGGCTCGATGCCGGTATCACTTTTAATCTCAATTATATTTCACAAAGAGATTATTATACCACCGATAAGGTCCGCCAAACAA
The DNA here is from genome assembly GCA_023251285.1 of Chitinophagaceae bacterium. GTDB lineage: Bacteria > Bacteroidota > Bacteroidia > Chitinophagales > Chitinophagaceae > Ginsengibacter. Next base: position 3,582 of record JAHEZB010000169.1, read on the forward strand.
CTTTTGGCCCCGGCGCTTTTATGAGAATATTTCCTGTAAATTTTTTATTTGCCGGCGCCCAATATGAATATAACATGATCCATCAAAAGCAAATTTTTGCTAATGGTACTCCCACATCAAGATATAATTACAATGCGAACAGCCTTTTAGTAGGTGCCGGTTATGCTGGTGGTCGTGAAAGAGGCGGCAATACTTACTATTATTTATCCATCATGTGGGATATAGCAGGCGATCCAAACTCTCCATATGTTGATAATCTTGGCCGGGCTACTCCGGTAATCCGCGCAGGCTATAATATTGGTTTATTTCAAAACAGGTATAGAAAAGCAAACCGATATTGAGTTATTATTCGAAATAGATAATTCCCTTATTTCTTCCTTTACTGGAAATAAAAATTTATTTCCTCTAAAAAATTTGTCTTTGATTATAGCCTGACATCTTCAATATTCATTTGATTTTATCAGGTATATTATGTGTATGCATTGAAGTATATTTGTGTATAAAATTTAAATGGATCATGAGAACAAATATTGATATTGATGATAATTTGCTGAAGCAGGCTATGAAAATTTCTAAAGTAAAAGGAAAAAAGAGCTGGTCAATCATGTTTTAGAAGAATTAATTCGCTTGCATAAAAGGCAAAAAATGTTATCCCTTTTTGGGAAAGTAAAATGGGAAGGCAATCTTGATGAAATGAGAACAGTTTAATGGTAGAAAAAAGAGCAATTTATTTTTTTAACAATTAAAAATATTTTATGAGAACTAATATTGATATTGACGACAAGCTAATGGAAGAGGCAATGAAATGGTCTAAGTTAAAAAGTAAAAAGGAAATAGTAAATCATGCCCTGGTTGAATATATTAAATTGCAAAAAAGACAAGCGATGAAAAATCTCCAAGGGAAAGTAGAATGGATTGGAGATTTAGACAAAATGAGAACTTATGATAAATGGGACAGTCATTGATACAAGTATCTGGGTCAATTACTATAATTCGGTAATGGACGAGAGAAGCGAAATAGTCAATAAATTAATTGATGACGATGACATTGTTATTTTACCGGTTATTTTACAGGAAACGTTGCAAGGTATTAAAGTAGATAAAATTTTTGCTCTAACAAAAGAATTACTGCTGTCTTATCATTACATCTCTATAGATTCTGTTTATTCAGCGATTATGGCCGCGGATCTTTACCGGTTTTTAAGAAAAAAAGGAATCACAATAAATAAACCCAACGATTGTCTTATTGCTGCAATCTGCATTGATAACAATATTCAAATTTTCCACAATGACAAAGATTTTGATAATATTGCAAAACATACATCACTAAAAATTTATAAATAAGAATGACAAAAATTAAAGTAGCCAATCCTGTAGTGGAGATTGATGGCGATGAAATGACAAGAGTAATATGGAAATACATAAAAGATAAACTGATACTTCCCTTTGTAGATGTCGATATAAAATATTTTGACCTCAGTATTCAACACCGCGATGCTACCGACGACCAGGTAACGATTGATGCCGCCAATGCCATTAAAGAACATGGAGTTGGAATCAAATGCGCTACCATTACTCCGGATGAAGCGCGTGTGAAAGAATTTGGCTTGAAACACATGTGGAAAAGCCCGAACGGAACAATCAGAAACATCCTCGATGGAACTGTTTTCCGCGAGCCGATTGTTATGCAAAATGTTCCTCGCCTTGTTCCCAACTGGACCGCGCCCATCATTATTGGCCGTCATGCTTATGGTGATCAATACCGTGCTACTGATACGGTGATTAAAGGAAAAGGAAAATTAACGATGACTTTTACTCCTGAGGGTGGTGAACCGCAAACTTATGACGTGCACGATTTTAATGGCGATGGTGTAGCGCTTTGCATGTACAATGTGGATGAAAGTATAGAAGGCTTTGCAAGAAGTTGCTTTAATATGGCTCTGAACAAAAAATGGCCTTTATATCTTTCTACAAAAAATACCATTCTTAAAAAATACGATGGAAGATTCAAAGATATTTTTCAAACGATTTTTGAAAATGAATTTAAAACTCAATTTGAAGCAGCAAATATTACCTATGAGCATCGCCTCATTGATGATATGGTCGCAAGCGCTTTAAAATGGCATGGAAATTTTATCTGGGCTTGTAAAAATTATGATGGTGATGTACAGAGTGATACCCTTGCACAGGGTTTTGGTTCACTTGGTTTGATGACCTCTGTTTTGATTACTCCCGATGGGAAAATCCTGGAAGCTG